>NC_014652.1:2342500-2642500 GCF_000166355.1 Caldicellulosiruptor hydrothermalis 108 | reverse complement strand
CAAAAATGGTTTTATCAGGCCTGCCAAAAGTGTTATGCTTCCTTGATAGAAAAGCACTGCAACGCTTGAGAACATAACGCCAATTCCCAGTGTTGCTGAAAATATTATGGAAGTTACACCGTCCAAAATAGATTTTGCAAAAAGAATGCTAAAGTTATGGTTTAGCCCGTCTTCAAGGCTTCCTACAATAGCCATAGCTCCAACACAGAATACAAGACTTGCTGTGACAAAACCTTCTGTAAATGCAGAATTTTCTGATTTTATGACTTTCGAAACAGACTTTTTAATTTTATCGCCGAGCTTTTCTAAAAAGTCTTCAATTCTCAAAATCTCTCCCACAAGCCCACCAATCACAAGAGAAAAAATCATGAGCATTATAAACTGCCTGTCTATTTTACCAGTTGATAGCACTTTAAAAATTCCTTGCAATACTCCAGAAATTCCAATAAAGATGACAGAAAGAGAAATTGCCTGCATAATTGTGGTTTTAAACCTTTCTGGTATTCCAAATTTTAAAATAAGTCCAAAGATAGAGCCTACAATCACAGCAAGTGCATTTACTATAGTTCCAAGCCCCGTCATATTTTAAACTCTCCTTTATATGTAATATTTTTGACTTAAAACTGGTTATAGTAGTATAATTGTTATATAAAAATAATTATTTTGAATGCTTTTAGATTTTAGATTGTGGCCTTTTAGAATTCTTATTATTTATGTTTCAATAACAAACTTAGAACTCACGGCAAGTTGAAAAGGCAAATTTTTAAAATATTATATTACTTTTTTTCAGGATTATCAAATTATTTTAGAAGGGTGGAGAAAATATGAATATTTCAAAAGAGATGATAAACCAGATTGCAGAAAACATGCTGTCTCTTTTTCCAATGATAACAAAAAACATTTTAAAAAAAGATGAGTTTTCAGAAAAATATGGACTGCCACCACGCTTTATTCACATTTTGCATATCACAGACGTTTTTGGACCAATGAACATGTCTGAACTTGCAAAAAGGCTTAACATTTCAGCGCCAAACCTTACACCTATTATAGATAAGCTTATCGCAGAAGGATATGTGGAAAGGCTTAAAGATGAGTCTGACAGAAGAATTTCAATAGTGCAGACAACTAAAAAAGGCAAAGTTCTTTTAAGTCTTCACACTCAGTGGGTAAACCAGAATTTGGAGAAAAACCTTTCTATGCTTTCTGAAGACGAAATTGAAGAGCTGTGGTACTTGCTCAAGAGGTTAAAAAAGCTTGTGCTGAAAATGATAGGATGTTGTTTGGGGAAAAAAGGAGGGCAGCAGTAAAGATGATAAAGCTTTTTAGGTATTTAAAACCTTACAAGTGGGCTGTGATTTTGGCACCGCTTTTTATGCTTTTAGAAGTTGTGATGGACCTAATGCAGCCAAGGTTTATGGAGAGGATAATTGATATTGGACTCAAAAGAGGCGATATAGGATACATTTTAAGAACAGGTTTAATAATGATTTTAGCAGCCTTGATTGGAATGGTTGGTGGCGGGGGATGTGTTGTGTTTTCAAGCATTGCAAGCCAGAACTTTGCGTATGATTTGAGATGCGAACTTTTTAAAAAAATCATGGCATTCTCTTTTAAAAATGTAGACAGGTTTAGACCAGAAACTTTGATTACAAGACTCACAAATGACGTTGTTCAGATTCAAAATGTTGTCATGATGATGCTAAGGATTGTTGTGCGAGCACCTCTTCTTTTCATAGGTGGGATTATAATGACTCTCACAATCGACCCAAAACTATCTTTGGTGTTATTTGTCTCTATACCATTTGTAATATTAATTTTTTACTTCATGATAAAATTTAGCTTTCCTTTATTTTCCCAGCTCCAGAAAAGAATAGACAGGGTAAACGCTGTGATGCGCGAGAACCTTTTGGGAAGCAGAGTTGTAAAAGCTTTTGTTAGACATGAACATGAACAAAAAAGGTTTTATGATGCAAACCAGAACCTTTTACAAACCTCTTTGAAAGCTTTTGGGATTGTTGTAATAACAATGCCACTTTTTGGACTCGTTATGAATATGGCAATGGTAGGCGTTGTATGGTTTGGCGGGTTTGAAGTAAAATATGGCAACCTGCAAGTTGGGCAGCTCATGGCGTTTATAAACTACACTATGCAAATATTGTTTTCTCTCATGATGATAGGCAATATCTTCTTATTTATCACAAGAGCAAGCGCATCTGCAGAAAGAATCAACGAGGTTTTGGATTGCGGCATTGATATCAAAAGCAAAGAAAACGCCATTAAAAAGCCAATTGAATTTGGCAAGGTAGAGTTTAGAAATGTAACCTTTTACTACAACCAAGATGAAGAAAGTCCGGCGCTTGAGAATATATCATTTGTTGCAAATCCTGGCGAGATAGTTGGGATTATTGGCACAACAGGTTCTGGTAAATCCACCTTGGTAAGTTTAATCCCAAGACTTTATGATGTTCAAGAAGGCGAAGTGCTGATTGACGATATAAATGTAAAAGACTATGATGTTGAGGTTTTGCGAAAGAGCATAAGCATAGTTTTACAAGACACAATTCTCTTTACAGGCTCAATAAAAGAAAACATTGCATGGGGCAACGAAAATGCCACCATGGAAGAGATAATACAAGCTGCAAAGGCAGCGCAAGCTCACGATTTTATCATGAGTTTTGAAAAAGGGTATGACACTGACGTTTCTGAGCGTGGGGTAAACCTTTCTGGTGGGCAAAAACAGAGAATTTCAATTGCCAGAGCAATCTTGAAAAAGCCTAAAATACTAATATTAGATGATTGCACATCTGCTGTTGATATGGCAACTGAAAAGAAGATTCAAGCAGCTCTTAAAGAGTACATGAGAGGGACAACAACCTTTATAATAGCCCAGAGAATATCATCCATAAAACATGCAGACAAGATAATTGTCATGGACGCAGGCAAGATTGTCGCAATTGGCACACATGACCAGCTTGTGAAAAGCTGTCCCATCTACAGAGAGATTTACTTAACTCAAACTGGAGAGGAGGAAGGCAAAATTGCCTGAGCAAAGACAGCAATCTTCATTTCAGCCACCTGTATTTGGACCGGGTCCTGTGCCGGGAAGAGGTCCAGGGCACAGATTTTCATCCAAAGGTGCAAAACCTAAAGACTTGAGAGCTACTTTAAAAAGGTTATGGGAATATTTTAAAGAGTTTAAGCTTTTGCTATTAGGAATATTTTTAACTGTCACAATAGGTGCAATTTTGCAGATTATCTCTCCCCTTTTGATTCAAAAAGCTATAGACAACTATATAATTCCCAGAAAACTTAGTGGACTTTATAAAATAGCTTTGGCAATGATAGGAATTTACATTCTCAATTCTTTTTTTGCTTATCTTCAGGGCTATGGAATGATGGTAATTTCGCAAAGAGCAGTTTTCAAGATGCGAAATGACCTTTTTTCAAAAATTCAGAGAATGCCAATAAAGATTTTTGACACAAGAGCGCATGGAGATTTGATGTCGCGTCTGACAAACGACATTGATGTTGTGACAAATACCTTGAACGCAAGCTTGACTTCAATATTTTCAAGTATGATAACCATCACAGGGTCGATAATTGTAATGTTCATTTTAAGCCCTATATTGACAGTTTTAACATTGACAGTTGTGCCACTTATGTTTTGGCTTACAAATCTTATTGCAACAAGAACAAGAAAGTTGTTTTCACAAAACCAAAAGCTTTTGGGAAGTTTGAATAGTATAATCGAGGAGGATATAACAGGTCAGAAGGTCATCAAGGTTTTTACAAGAGAGGCAAAAGAGATACAAAAGTTTGAGAGGGTAAACAGAGAGCTTACACAGGTTGGGATAAGAGCACAGATATTTTCAGGAATCATTCCACCTCTTATGAACCTTTTGAACAACCTTGCGTTTATCATTGTTGCAGCATCAGGTGGTTTTTTGGCACTTAAAGGCTTTATCACGGTTGGCACAATTGCAAGTTTTATTCAGTATGCAAGACAGTTTACAAGGCCACTCAACGAGCTTGCAAACCAGTTCAATCAAATTCAATCTGCATTTGCCGCAGCAGAGAGAGTATTTGAGATAATGGATGAGGAAGAAGAGACCTCTTTTGAAGATGAAATTGACCTGCAAGACATCAAAGGCGAAGTTGAATTCAAAAACGTGTGGTTTTCATATACAAAAGGTCAGCCTGTTATTAAAAACGTGAGCTTTAAAGTAAAACCCGGGCAGATGGTAGCACTGGTTGGTCCAACTGGAAGCGGTAAAACTACGATTGTAAATTTGCTTAGCAGATTTTATGATGTAGACAGTGGTCAAATTTTAATTGATGGTATTGACATAAGAAAGATTAACAGACATAATCTCAGAAAAAAGCTTGGGATTGTTCTTCAAGACACATTTTTGTTTTCAGAACCTGTGAAAGAAAATATTCGGTATGGAAAACTTTCTGCGACTGACGATGAAGTGATATTAGCTTCAAAGATGGCAAACGCACATGATTTTATCAAGCATCTTCCGCATGGTTATAATACAGTGCTTACAGACAACGGAATGGACTTAAGCCAAGGTCAGCGCCAACTTTTAGCTATAGCTAGAGCAATTTTGTCTGACCCAGCAATTCTTATCTTGGATGAGGCAACAAGCAACATCGATACAAGAACAGAAAAGCTTGTCCAAAGCGCAATGCTAAAGCTCATGCAGGGAAGAACAAGTTTTGTAATAGCCCACAGACTTTCCACTATCAGAAATGCAGACCTCATCCTTGTCATATACAACGGTGAAATTATCGAACAGGGTACACACGATGAGCTTTTAGCAAAGAAAGGGTTTTATTATAATCTATATATGAGCCAGTTTGTGGTAGTGTGAAATGCAAAGGAAGTAAAATAAAAAGTTGTATAGTTTTTTAAGTACAATCTTGCCATTTTAGAAAGTATTAAGGTATAATGAAAGCGGTTAAGAAATAGGAAATGAATAAATATTGGAGTTATATCTTTTAAAGGCAGGGGTAAAAATATATTAAACATTCGAGACCAGCTAATTAAAGTCAAGAGTTTTTTAAAAAATTTTTGATAACATTTTATGGTAGAAAATTCTTTTAAAAGGGTATAAGAAGGTAAGCCATCCATTAGAAGTTGACATAACATATGGAGGCTGAGCACATATTATGGTTAACTAATGTTTCATTAATAAAACAACTATTTATACGCAATAAACAGCAGTGTTATTAAAGCATCTTCGAATATGTTCCTCAGGAGTTCTAAGTTCAAAAGGTTTTTTATCACGCATAACAGCAAAGATGATACAAATAATTTTTCTCATAACAGCGCCTAATGCAACTTTTTTAGGCTTTTGTTGGCATTTTTTCTGATAGTATTCGAATAGCACAGGATTACAAGGCTTAGAATCTCTTTTGGTTCTGATATTAGCAAGAGCAATTGTAAATAAGATTCTTCGCAAGATTTTAGAGCCACGTTTAGACATTTTGTTTTTTGTGCCGACAAATTGCCCGGATTGATTTACGGAAGGATCAATGCCAAAGAAGGCAACAAGTTTATTGGGTTTTGAAAATTTTTCGAAATCACCTATTTCAGCAAGGATAGTTGCAGCGGATAGAAAACCTATGCCGGGGATAGATTGAAGAAGGTTAATATTTTCGGATATAGAAGGCTGAGTCTGTGAAGACTGCTGAACAAGTTGATTTATGGATTCAAAAATTTTGTCGATGTTTTGCTGTAAAGTTAAGACCATGTTAATATAGACTTTAAGCATAGTAACATTTGCCAAGTTGGAGATAGAAAAAGACTTAAATTCTTTAGCTTTTGCAATGAGTAGTTCGTATTTTTCTTTAGCCCATTGGTAGCTTTTTTTAGAAGTTTGCTGAATGATGGAAATAAGTTTTTCGGTGTCAGCGCCCAAGATATCGTTTGGAGTGGGGTAGTTTTCAAGTATAGCCAAAGATGTTTTAGAGCAAATGTCAGGGAAGACCTCTTTGAAATTGAGCATAATTTGGTCGACGACAGAAGTAAGTCTATATTTGTAAGAGGTTAACTCATCGCTGAGGTTGTAATACTGACGGCATAGGTTTTTCAAGCAGTCAAGGATTTCAGATGAAGGTTGTGCTGTAGTAGAGTTAGTAAGTCTGAAAGTTAAGGCAATCCACAGGGCATCAATTTTATCATTTTTTACTTTTCTAACTCCCGCATTTTTGATAGAATTAGATTGGATGGGGTTGATAATTGCAACATCCCAGCCATTAGAAGTAAAGAAGCGGGAGAGGATTTTGTGGTAATGCCCTGTGGCTTCCATGACGATGGTAGGGCGAGCCGCGAAATCCTCTTCAACTTTTTTAAGGATTTCGATAGCCCTATCAAAGTCAGAGGGATTGTTGTGATGGATAGTCAAGCGAGCGATTATTTCATTTGTAGGAGAGATAACCACCATTTCGCTGAAATATTTAGAGACATCAATCCCGGCAATAGGTTTTAAGTTCATGGCGTAAGACCTCCTCGTAAGTAGTTTTAAAATTGAATTAGGGCATGAGTTTTCCATTCCGAGCGAAGGTAAGTATACAACCTTGCAAGTGATACGAGGAACCAGCTTTAATTAGGTTTTAAGCTGGCCTCAACCAGCCAAATAGTTTAGACTTACCTGGAATGGAATAATAGTCTCGTTTGCGGGTAAGCGGGATTTAAAAATCCGCACCCAGGGGGGTAAGGACATTAAATTCCATGCCCAGATAGAAAGAATTATATCAAAGTTAGCAAGGCTGGCAAGAGGCCAGCGTTAAAGATAGTGTTTAAAAAGTGGCTAAAGATTAGAAGCCACAAGCAGCGAGAAGTGATTTTGCGCTGCTTTCCTCTCAAAGAGGATGGATTAGAAATGTTATTTTAGTCGATGCGTCTTAAAATCTTATGTTAACCGAAACTTTGGTTGTTATTTTATTGGAATTTTTTTGATGTGTCTTACGAAAATAATTATACAAGGGGGACTGGAGGCATTTAATTTATGTTTTCAAAGTTTTATCTTTCGAAATGTTTCAACAAAGGTTTTAAAGCTGCCCTTGCGTTTTTTATCTTGAACATAGCTTATTTAGCAGGGGTAATCTACTTAGTATTTTTTAGAGAACCGCTTTTTGAAAAATACAAACTTATTGTTGCTATTTTTACAACTGCAGTAGTTATAGCAGACAGCTTATATTTATTTTACGTGCTCTACAAACTCTTGCAAGAAAAATATAAGCTTAAAATGTTTTTGCACAAGACAGCTGCTGAGAGTGATGTTCTCAAAAGAAAACTTTTTGAGATAACAAAAAAGGAGTACAAAAAGTTTCCAAACGGAAAAAAGACAAAGATAGTTGAGATTGCATATTTTGACATGATTACAGGGCTTCCAAACAAACTCCAGCTTGAGATATTCTTTGATAAATTGAGAAAAGATGTGCCTTCACATTTTAATGAAATAGCAGTTGTCGTAGTGGATATAGAAAACTTATCAGAATTTGAAATGGTGAATTTTTATTCACTTTCTAATGTAATATTAAAAGATATTGGGTACAAGCTAAAAAATGGGCTTCCTGAAAAGAGCTTTGTTGCCAAAATAGAGGAAAACAAGTTTGCGATACTCTTTTATGATTACGGTTGTAGGGATTTGCTTTTGCAGTACATAAAGGTCATAGAGGAAATCATAGATGGCAGATGGTATCTTGTTGGTGAGGAGCTTGAACTGAAGAGTATTGTAGGAGTTGCTTTTTATCCTAATGATGGCAACAGTATCCATGAGGTTTTAAAATCTGCTACAAAAGCGCTTGAACAGGCGAGAATAAGGGATGATAAAAAGGTACATTTTACAAGCGAAGAAGAGAACTCAAAATTTTCCTTCTGCATTTCGGTGTCAAAAGAACTCAAAAAGGCTGTGCTCAAAAAGAACTTTTTGCTTGTGTACCAGCCATTGGTTGATTTGAAGAAACACAAAGTTGCAGGAGCAGAAGTGTTTTTAAGATGGATAAACCCCCAAAAGGGGATAATCTCTGCGAAGGAATTTATATCGATTGCCCAGAAAGAAGGTATGATTCCTGAGATTGAAGAGTGGGTATTAGATACAGTTGCACAGGATATGGAAGATTTTGAGAAGACATGTACAGAGGACTTTTTTATCTCATTAAATGTGTCGTTTTTAGACTCTTATGTGGTTGAACGCATTTTTTCAAACAAGGTTTTTACCTACTGTGACAAGTATAATGATATGATGGTATTTGAGATAAGCCAACAGGATATTGATGCAAATCTTTCTGAGTGTTTAAAAGTTGCTGAAGAGGTTAAACAAAAAGGTTTTAGAATAATTGTCGATGACTGGTGCAGCGATAATATAGCTATTGATACTATAAGATATTTCCCTGTTGATGCGGTGAAGGTTGATAATAAATGCATAGAAAGTGCGGTTTTTGACAAAAGTATAGGGACGATAGTTAAAGGAGTTGTTGATATAGCTCATGCCTTGAAGATAAAAGTAATTGCTGAAGGTGTGGAAACACCATTTCATTACAAGATTGCAAAAGATCTTGGCTGTGACCTTGCTCAAGGTTTTCTATTCTCAAAACCACTTTTTAGAAGTGAGTTTTTAGAGTTTTATAGAAGACATGAAAATCAGTTAATGGTTTTGTAACACTATTCGAACGTTCGCTCAAAAAATTTTTGTATCATTCGGAAGTTGTGATATAATTATTTTCAATAAATATTTAATATTAAAAGTATTCCATGTTCTTTTGTATTTCTGGAGGTGTCTTTTTTGCAAAAGATTGGTAAATCAGAACGGCTCATTTTTATAACAAGCACACTTGTGCAAAATCCTATGAAGCTTTTTAGTCTCACTTTTTTTTGTGAAAAGCTGAGCTGTGCAAAATCCACCTTGAGTGAGGATATAGACTTGATATCGCAAATATTTGAGCAGACAGGACAGGGAAGGCTTGAAACAGTTAGCGGGGCTGCGGGTGGAGTTTATTACATCCCTGTTATGAAAAAAGAGGAGGAGCTGGAGTTTTTAGAATTTCTTAAAAATGAGCTGCAAAATCCCGAAAGAATTGTGTCAGGCGGGTTTGTATATATAAACGACATTGTCTTTAATCCTGAAATTATAAAAAAGGCAGCCAAAATACTTGTAAGGTTATTTTTAGAAAAAGAGATAGATTACATTGCCACTGTTGAGGCAAAAGGTATAGCTTTGGCATCGTATGTTGCCCAGTATTTCAATAAACCTTTGGTTGTTGCAAGAAACTCAAGCAAGTTTACAGAAGGGTCAACTGTTAATATTTCGTATATCTCTGGTACAACAGGTAAGATTGAAACAATGACAATGGCAAAAAAAGCTATAAAAAGAGGTGCAAAAGTTCTGTTTATAGACGATTTTATGCGCGGCGGTGGAACAGTGCGAGGCATGAAAGATCTTCTTTCTGAGTTTGAATCGAGCTTGGTTGGTGTTGGAGTGCTCATTGCAACAAAAGACAAAAAGTCTGTGGATGTGGATTACAAAAGCCTCTTAGTTCTTGAGGAACTTAATGCCGAAAATAAAAAAATCACCTTTTCTATCAACCCTCAGGTTATTTCATAAAAATTAAACAAAATGCACCAAATAGAAAGAAAATTTTGTTAAAAATGATAAAGGGAAAGATTAAAAAGTGGAGAATTATATAAAATAACAACACTAAATTTTAACATGGAGGATGGACTTATGCAGGTGACAGATGTTAGGATTAGAAAGATTACAAACGAAGGAAGAATGAAGGCTATTGTATCGGTGACATTTGACAACTGTTTTGTTGTTCATGACATTAAGATTATCGAGGGGCAAAACGGGCTTTTCATTGCTATGCCAAGCCGCAAAACGCCTGAGGGCGAGTTTAAAGATATTGCTCATCCAATAAACCAGGAGACGCGCGACATGGTTCAAAAAGCTGTGATTGAGAAGTATGAAGCTGTTATCTCAGCAGGAGAATAAAATAGTAGCTGAAATTAAAAGGAGGAAAAGGGACTTTAGGTAAAGTTTCAGTTCCTAAAGCCCCTTTTGTTTTTATGGTATTGTAATGAGATTTACACCTGGAAGCAGATTAACTGTGGTTCTTTTTTCCTGACCATTTGGTAAAAGAGTAATTAATGTAAAACCTTTTATTTCAGAGTAGTTTTTGTTGTCCACAACAAGGGTTGTTGAGTCAAGCGGCGTTATTTGCACGTTTTTGAGAGCTATTTCATAGTCGATAAACTCTTTTACTGTTGGTACCCACAAAAGTTTTTTGCTCATGAGGTTTGAGACAAGTCTTAGACTTTTGTCAAACTGCGGGGAGATATACACCTTTTTGTTCTTTACAATAAAAAGTTTGTTTTTCTGCATAGGATGTGCAAAATAGTCGTGGATGATACACACTCCATTTTCATTTATAAGTTTGTCAAGCTGGGATGAAGAAAGCATCTTTGGAAGATTTCTGAATCTTGCTGAGTTCCACTGGTACAGCGAATCACCTTCTCCAAAGTTATAGTTCTTGAAAAAAATCTGCGGATGCCATGTAACCTTGTCAGGCTGAAGCATATTGAGCGTGTCAAGCTTTACGTCAAGGTATGACCAGCAGTATTTGTACCCGTGTTTCAAGAAAAGGTCAAACGAATAGTTTTTGCTACCATGAATAGCACCTTCGCTTTTTAAAGCTGCACTTCGTGTGCCGTCAGATAGACTGTGGTCAATCCAGTCATCAAGCTTTAAATAGCTTGTATCTTCCAGTGCTTTTTTTATAAGCTCAACAGTATTTTCTTTAGCAACTGGTGATGCTGTGTGCAAAGCCACCTCTATTTTCTTTTGAGCCAAAAATTCTATGAGTTTTCTGTACTCTGGATTATCAAATCCAGGTATTCCCTTTACTGATTTGTAGAAGAATCCCCATGTTATTGGTATTTTATATCCTACAAATCCCTTTTTCATATAAGAAGGGTCTTTGGTATCTGTTGTGCCAAACATCATGGCTTTTATGATTGATATCATGTTTGAGTCAGAGTGATGAGAAAAGATTAAAATAGCTTTTGTGGCGTTGGGTGACCTTGATTTTATCGAATATGTGTATCCTGCAGGAAAGATGGAATACACATATGTCTTTTCAAATCCTTTTCTAAAAAGCTGTGTAGTGGTGTATATATGTTCTTTGTTTTTCCCAATCACAAAATACTTTATATCATCAGAATTTGAAAGAAACATAAACACATTTGCCTTATTTTTAAGGTTATATGCTTCGATTGAATCATAATTGTTTGCATAACCTATGGCACAGTTCTCAAGCTTTAAATAAAAATCTGAAAGAGAGTCTGTAACATACATAGGTTTTGTGAATTTTTCGAGCTTGTAATCTCTTTTTAAGATAAAAATAGGTCTTGACTCAAATTCAACTATGGAATCTTCTTTGAAAACTTGATGATCTTCTTTAGACTTTAAACTCTCTTCAACATTTATAACATCCTGCGAGGAAGATACAAATATTTTTCTGGTAAACTTTTGGAAACTATTTTCAAACTCCTGCTGAATATAGTTGTTGTAAACCTGAACGTTTTTCAGCAAGAAGGTGTACTTTGAGGGTTTTACAAGGGTTATCTTGAAATTTTCAAACTCACAGCTTATAAGATTGCGGCTTGTCTGAGAAATCTCAAAGCTTATATACCTGCTATCCACCGGGATAGAAAAAGAGGTTTTAAATGTTCCTCTGCCAGAAGTTACTTTTATCTTTTCAGGAAGCACAAGTATTTTTGTTTTGTTTTCAGAAAAAATAGAGATTTCTACGTTGATGGTTTCATCGTCTTTGAGCTGGGGAGATCTTTTAAATTCACAGTTGTAGTTGAAGGTAAGCTGGGCAGATTGATATTCGTCTTTGAGATCGATATATGGTGATGTTATTTTATAAAAGACGTCAAATGTGTGAAAGTTGAGCTTTAAAGTATTATTTTTACCGTCTGACAAAAATAAAAGGTCTGAAGGTTCATTTTTTTCAAACCTCCAGTTAACTGCTCCATTTTCAATAAACGGCAGCAGAATTGTTTGGGTCTCTTCCTTTTTTGCTGGAGATTCATTTAACAGTTCGGGTGGCAATATCTTGGCAACAACTTGACTGCCTTTCAAAATCTCAATATAGTTTCCTTTTGGCTTTACGGAGAATAGATGCTTTTCTGGTGCGCTCTGCAATGCTTGTACCTTGATAAAAGAAAATAGATTTATGAAAAAGACAAATGTTATCAAAACTGCAACAAGGTTTTTCTTCATGTCTTTTATTCTTTTATCTCCTTTCCGCTTCTTATTCTTTTGTGGTCCTGAATATTAATTATATTGCGATAAAAAGAAAGATTCAATTAAAATTACTTAATATTTTCCTTTTGAAGCTTTAAAATCTCTGAGACAAATACAAACTTTATATTTTCTTTTTCAGCCTTTTGAATGGCCTGCTTGAATGCTTCAATTGTTGTGATGCCACCATCTGTCCCAAGGTGACCTATTGCCACTGCAAATCCTTTCTTCTTTGCTATGTTAAAAAGAAGATTGAACTTGTCTTGTATTGGTTTTAGCTCATTTCTTGAATCAAGTACAATGTCTGGGATGACTACTTGAAGTCCCATCTGCTTTCCTATTTTTGCAAAGAGTGACTCTGAGGAAAAGGTAGAGTCTACTATAAACAAATTATTTTCCTTTGCAATGGTAGAAAGCTTTTTTACTATTCTTTCATTTTTGCAGACAAGTGTACCAAGATGAATACTCAGTCCTTTGCTATTTGCCACATTTGCCAGAGCATCTTTGAAAATTTTTTCAATCTCATCATCTGGGGTTGCATTCATTATACTTCGCGGGCAAAGCCAAATTGTACTTTCCTCTTCAGGTTCCATTGAAAGATGAAGAATAACTTCCTTTCCCTTTTCATGGGAGGTAAGAGATATCTTATTTGAAAAGGGCAAAAAAGGAATAATAGCAATGTCAAATGGTACGTTTATACTCAAAAGCTTTTGTACTTCTTCCTCATCCATTCCAGCATCTTCAAAAATGATAGCAACATAAGATAGTGTTTGGCTGGCAGCTTCTTTTATTTTAGGTTTTGGATTGTAAAAAAGATACACTAAAAGCAGAGCAGCACCGCAAAAAAGAGCAAGAAAGGGTATAAAGAACTTGCTTAGCTTTGTTCTTTCTATTATCACAAGAATATATCTTTTAAATCTCATCTGCTTTCTCAAAATTAAAGCTTTAACCTCTCAATAAATAACTTATTCGGATTTTGCTTTTTGTATGCAAGTTTGAAGTAATAAAGCTATTTGAGGTTTTTCAAAAAACGTTCAAAGTTTTCGGTAGACAATACCTTGTATTCCCTGTTATATCTAACTTTGTTATATTCTTCAACAAGCTTGTTTACAACATCAGCATTTAAAAGTTCACCTTTTGAGATAGTCTTTCCCATCTCAAGTGGGGTGTAAGAGCTTTTGAGCACATAATTTTTCCTGTGATGGAAATATTCCATTGTGAGTTTAAAGATGATTCGAAGTCGCAGGTTTAAATCGTTTATTTTCTCAAAGCTTACTCTTTTTGCTCTGGCATTTTTTAATTTTTGATGAGGGGATTTTTTTGCAAAGATGAATGTCTTCACATCTGTGTAGTTTTGCCCTCTTTCTTCGATCTGAAGATTGCCAGCAATACTATTTAAAAAGATCAAAAAGTTTGCCATCATCTGTTTCAATATATTTACAAAAATCCCAAACGTCTTGTATATCAAAAATCCCAAAATTGACAATGCAAGAACATAACCAATAAAGTCAAGGATTTGAGCAAACAAGCTCTTTTTTGCTGGTCTCATGTTTTTTAGAAATTCTTCTAATCCATTTTTTGTATCTGTCTGTGGTTTTGTTGTGGCAAACAAAGAGTTTAAAAAGTCAAGGATCTTCTTTATAACCTTAAGCACAAAATTTATTGTTTCCACAATAAATGCAACAACGTATGGTGCGAGCCCTTTGAACTTGAAAAGAAGAAGAAGTATCACTATGAATCCAATGCTCAAGAAGAGGTTAATATAACTTATACTGTTTGATATGCTATTTTTTCTTCTATATCTTCTGCTCAGCAGATTTTCCAAGTTAACCCTGTTTATAAGATAAATGCTTGTCACCAAAAATATTATTGAATAAGTAGTGTATTGGTTTGTAATATTTCTTGGTATGTTCATAAAACTTGAGACTGCTCCCACTATTATTATAGCCCAAAGACCTGCTAAGATTGATCCCAGTGATAGGGAGACCTGATCTTTTTCGAATATTAAATATGAGTGTATATAAAGTCCCATGCAAAAAACTTGACCGAGAAACATTTCAAAAAAACCATAGGGCTTTAACACAATTAATGCAAAACCTTGGGGGACTACTATTATAAACAGGATATTTAAAATCTTTTCCCACATTCCCTGGCTTTTTGCGCGAATAAGATGTGGTATTAGCAAGAACAAAATGTCCATAACCACAAATGCCAAAAATACATTTGACAAATCTATTGGAGCTACCATGGAAGAAAACATAATAAATATTGGAAAGACAAGGCTTGTTATTGCAAAAAGGTATATATACTTTGTAATAAACTGGTTGACTTTCTCCATATTTTTCACTCCAAAAGAGATTTAGCTATAAATATAGTAGCAGAAAATGATAAAAGGTTTCAAAAAATTTTTTACTTTAAAAACTCAGAGCAATTTTGAGATAGAATAAGAAAATATGAGAACAAATTTAAGCCATAAACTATCTTTCAAGCATCTAAAAATTTAAAAATTTTTCAAAAATAAAGAAGGATTTTAGCAATTAATGTCGAAATATAATATTTAATGACAAACTGATGCGAATATTAAAAAAAGGTGGGATATTACACGTGAGAGCAAAGTTCATTTTTGAAGTGAGTGAAAATCAAAGTGAGGTACATAATCTTCCTGTCTATTACAGAACTATTTTCATGAGCTTTTTAAAAAGAGCACTTTCGCTGTATGACAAAGACTACTTTAATAGAATTTACTGGTGGGGTGAAAAAAAGAATAAGTGGCAAAAGCCTTTTGTCTTTGCAGTAAATCTTCCCAATATGAACTTCCAAGATGATACCGTTTCTTTCAGAGGAGATATTATGCTAAATATTTCCACATCTGACTATGAGTTTTTTGTAAACATGTACAATAGCTTACTCAACAATCGCCTCTATCCATACGACTTAACAGAGAGCTGCAAGATTAAACTGAAGAGAATGTATTTGGTAAGAGAACCAGAACAATTTAGCTCAACGATGACGTTCAAAACATTTGCACCAGTTTTAATTGAGAAAAAAGAAGGTAACAAAAAGGTGCCAGTTTTACCTTTTAGTAAGGATTTTGAAGAAGTGTTAAACGATGTTGTTGACTTTGAGATAAGAAATATTCGTCTTTTGAGAGGACAAAACAAAGGACTGCAAAAAAGGTTGACTTTCAGACCAATAAATATTCAAAAGACGGTTGTAAAACACAGAATTTCTGAGTTTGTTGAAACAACAGGCAAAGATATAATGTTTTTGACAGGATTTTCTGGTTTGTTTGAACTATCAGGAGACCCGGAGGATTTAAAGGAGCTGTATCAAAACGGCATAGGATTTAGACGGGGCCAAGGTTTTGGATTTGTTGAGGTGGCAAGATAAACAAGATAGCAAAGGGGAATATTTAGAGATGGTAGAGAGGGTATATTTGGGCGACTGGGCTTATAATGCAGGAATTATTGGTTTTATTGAGATTATGCTGGATGGAGAAGATATAGCTTCTCAAAATATCATAACAGTCGGGCCAAACTACATTGAGTTTGATATAAACAGTTTGCAAGGGTTTTCAGACAAGTTTTTCAAAAAAGCTTACCAGAGGTATCCACGAACAGATGAGTTGATTGATTTGGGGAATAAATTATTGCAAAAACTGAAAGATAATGAATTTGATAAAAACTTAAAACAAGAGGTAAGCAATTTTAAAAAAAGAGTGGATGGTTTTTCAAAATTAAAACAATTAGCAGACACACAGAATATAGCTTTGCCAAGAAATTTTAGCAAGGATGATGCCGAGCAATATGTTACTCAAATAATTGGATTGTTAAATGAGAACAAACAAGAGTTTATTGAATATGACGTCAAAACGTACTTAGCAACCATAAGCTCCATTTATGGGCAAAAAAGTTTTTTGCAAAATGAAAACTCAATTGAAAAGTTCATAAAGAAAGGCGAGAAGCTATTGGATGAGCTTAAGAATAAAAAATTACATAAAGATATTGAGAGAAAAATAAGTAAATTTCTACAAGAAGCGGAGGAATTAACGGAAAAAATATCAAAGTATTACAATAGTGAAAACATACAAATATCTGAGATGCAAGTAAATTCTGAAGGCATCCCCGATACAGAAAGGTTTGAGGAATTTATTAAAAATATAATAAACATACTCAAGTATCTTCCTGAAAAAAGTAAATTTGTATTTTATAATGATTTTGAAGGCCCTATAATCGAAAGAACAAATAAACAGGACAAACATCATACCTGCATCTTTTGTGGCTTAAGACCTGCTAAAAAGGATGCTTTATTAGACACTGGGCTTGTAAGCTTTCTGGGTGCTAATAAAGACAACAAAAATTTTTTCTGGAATTTCAAGCCGCAGCTGCCCATTTGTGAGATTTGTGAATTGATATACTTTTGCATATTTGCAGGATTGACCGAATTTAGAATAGGGCAAAACAAAAAGCAAACCAAAAAGTTTTATTTTGTAGATAGGAATACCTCTGTGTTGGAGCTCTATAAAACAAATAAGCTATTTATGGAAATGATGTCAAGGGAAGAAAATATATTAAAGGAAAAAGGAATTTTGAATTTTATCAATGATTATTTGTTATTGAAATTAAAAGAAGAAAGTAAGTTTAGATTAGCCAATGTTATGTTCATCGAAATAGATTTAACTTCTTCTGTAACACCAAAGCTTTATGGTTTTAGTATTACAAAACAGAAAGCAGAATTTATAAATTCAAATTTTGATATCTTTGAAAAGATTACAGGAAGCTTTATAAATTTCAAAGATAATAATATTTATCCTTTCAGCGAATTTATGCAAAGATTTTTGAATAATACATTGAGTTTTCAATTTTTATCATTCTTAGAAGGGCAATATTTGAGTTCCAAAAAACCAAATTCCAAAATAAATACAAATCTTTCTCCTCATAGACTCCAAATGTATAACATCCTTACATATAAATATTTAAAAAGTATAAAAAGAGGTGGAGAGTTAATGGATGAAAAATGGTTGTGGAAAATGTATTTCTTTGGTCAGGAGCTAAAGAAAAAGTTCTTGGCCTCAAAAGCTGAAAACAAAATAACCAGCCTTGCTTACAGACTAATTTCTGCACTCAGAATTGGCGACGTAAATACATTTATGAACCTGATTATTAGAACCTATATGAGCTATAACATGGAAGTTCCTGCTTTGTTTGTGTCGTGTATAAATGACAGAGACAATTTTTGTGCACTGGGGTACAGCTTTGTAAATGGACTGCTTGGAAGCGAAAAAGATGAAAAAGTAGAAAATAGTGAGGAGGTTGTTGATAATGAATAAAAATGCAGGAATTACAATTACAGTTGTGTTTGAGGCAATGAGCTTAAACTATGGAGAGAGCTTGGGGAACATCTCTGAGCTTAAAAAACTTACAAGAGAAAATAAGATATACACCTACATGTCACGACAGGCTTTGAGATTTGAAAAGTACAAATTTATGTTAGAAAATGCAGGTATTAAGGAAACTCCAGTAACAGGTGACGAACAGGTAGTTCAATTTAAAAAAGAAGCAACAATTGCTGAGTATCCAGAGATAGACTTGTTTGGTTACATGAAAACTTCAGGGCAAGGTCAAAATGCGCAAACACGAACAGCAGTTGTGAAAATTACTCCAGCCGTGTCTTTGGAAGAGTACAAAAACGACATAGAGTTTGCTACAAACTTAAATTTAGCAAAAAGAGCAAATACTAATCCAAATCCATATCAGCTTGAGCAGCACAAATCCTTATATACCTATACAGTGGCAATTGACTTAGACAGACTGGGCAAGGATTTTGATGAAAAAGGAGAGGTAGTTGATGAGATATCAGCTGATGAAAAACTTAAGAGGCTTTATAGCTTATTTGATGCAATAAAGTTTTTGAGCAGAGAAATCAAGGGAAGAAGAGAAAATTTAAGTCCGCTTTTTGCTATAGGTGGTCTTTATCCAATAAAAAATCCGTTTTTCTTAAATAGAATTAGAATTATAAAAGAAGATTCAGCCTATGCAATTGACCCAAGGCTGCTTCATAGCACATGTGAGCTGACACTACCAAATGGCAAGAAGGTCTTTGATTACACTCTATTAGGAATATTAGAAGGCTTTTTTGCAAATGAAGAAGAGCTCAAAAAGCTTCTACCAGCTTCAAGCGGTACAATTGATTACTTCTTTGAAAATTTGAAAGAAAGAGCAAGAAAATATTATGAAGAGGGGACAGTTTAAAGATGCTCAATAGCCTTCTAAAAATTAAGATTTATCAGCCTTTTGCAAACTTCAGAAAACCATTTTCATATGGGATAGTAGACTCTTATCCTCTACCACCACCATCTACCGTGAAAGGATGGCTTCACAATATATTGGGTGCAAGAGATGGAAAATATTACAAAATGGCAGTATCCATCTGTGGTAAATTCAACTCTGTTGTTTATGATATTCAAAGGATAATAAAGTTTGATAGACTGAGAGGAGAAGATGATACTGCTCCTGTTGTAAATGAGGTTTCTGCAAGGGTGGTAAATGGCATTATATATGTGACAAACCTTGTTGATGTGCAGATATGTATTCATGTTAATGCTGAAGAAAATGTTTTAGAAAGGATATACGAAAATATCTTAAATTCCTACTGGGGTTTGGGCCGAAAAGAGGATTTGATGAGAATAGACGAAGTAAAATTTTTTGAGCCAAGTAAAGTATGGTACAAAAAATATATAAAGAAAAGACCACCAGAGATAGGAATGTATTTGAAAAGCTCAACTGCTGAGAAACTTATGATTGATGGAATAAGGTTCAGACTCAACAATAGATATGAAAAGACCAAAGATGGTTTGAGGATATTTACTGACAAAAAAGATGTAGTTTTTATTGAAACATTAGAACAGTTAAATCCAATGGCAATGGTTGACCAAGAGGTTATGATAGATGATGAAAATATAATCATTGATTTAATAGGTGATGAGGAGTATGAAAATTGATAGTTATAAGGGTATAGAACTTTATGCAAAGAGGTTTAAAAATGACAAAGGAAGTGAATATCAAACCATATATCAACACACGATGGATTTGTTAAATAACATGGAAAAGCTGTTTGAAGAATATAAGGAAGAGATTGAAGAAGGTTGTAAAAGGCTGCAAATAGACTATCAGAAGCTCAAGTATCTTCTAAGATTAGCAATAATATATCATGATTTGGGCAAGGCAAATTCGAAATTTCAGCAAAAAATAAGGGATAAGACAAAAGTGCATGAGGTACCTCAAGTTAAGGGTTTGTCTAAGGAGGTGCCTCATAACTTTATATCTATAGCTTTTGTCGATTTGGAAGATGAAATTGAAAAAGGCAATATTACCTGTGATGATTTTCAAAATTTACTTTTTGCAATTGCATTTTCGCATGATAGAAGTTTTGATTTTAGTTCTCAATATTTTGAGAAATACATGAATGATGATGTTTCAAAGTATATAGAAAATCAGAGTCTGAAACCTTTGTTAGAGTTACTTCCTTCAGTTCCTGACAGGGATAAAGTAGTGGAAAGTTCGAATTACACTTATAGGGTAATTAATCAATTAAGAGAATTGATGTTCAAAGACTCATATGACCTTTCGGACAAAAAGGTGATTTTTAGAATTTTTTTAAAAGGGCTTTTGCACAGGCTTGACCATTCAAGTTCTGCAGGAATCAGTGCAGAAGAGGCAAAGATTAATAATTTCCCTGAAAAGGTTGAAGTTTATTTGAAGAGCAAGTGCAGTTTTACCGGATTTAAAGATTTTCAGAGAAAGGCGATGGAATTTTCTGAAAAAAACGTAATTTTATTTGCTCCAACTGGCAGTGGGAAGACAGAGTTTGGGCTAAACTGGGCATTCAAAAGTAAGCTCATTTACACTCTTCCAATTCGTGTTTCTATCAATGCAATGTATGAGAGATTAGCAAAAATCTTTGGCGAGGATAAGGTTGGGATTTTGCACTCAGATAGTATGATATATTTACTTGAAAAATATTTGAATTTGGAGCGCGAAAATCAAGAGTTAGAAGCTCTGTTTGATAGCGTTGATCTTGCTAAGAATTTAAGTCTTCCAATAATTGTTACAACAGGAGACCAGATTTTTACATCGGCTTTGAAATGGCCGGGATTTGAAAAGGTTTATTCATTGTTTTTATACTCAAAGATTATAATAGATGAACCGCAGAGCTACTCACCAGAATCTTTGGCGATTATAATAAAGACTTTAGAAGAAATTATAAACTTGAATGGCAAGTTTTGTTTAATGAGCGCGACAATTAATCCACTCATTCTAAAACATCTTGGAGATTGTGCTAAGTATGTACAAGCATATTCAGATGAAGAACTGAAAAAGAGGTATTCCCACATTATTTCAATCAAAGAGCTTTCAATTTTAGACTGCATAGAGGAAATAGTTGAATATGCAAAACAAAAGAATGTGCTTGTCATATGCAATACTGTAAAGAGATCACAGGAAGTTTATCAGGTTATAAAGGAAAATCTAAAAAGGTTTGAAGAGATTCCTGTTGAACTTTTGCATTCAAGGTTTTTAGAGGGGCAAAAGAGACAAAAAGAGGAAATTGTTATCTCAAATCAGAGAAAAAACGGTATTGTAATATCAACTCAGCTTGTAGAGGCTTCACTTGACATAGATTATGATATCTTGTTTACAGAGCTTGCCTCGGCAGATTCGCTACTTCAGCGAATGGGGAGGGTGTACAGAAAAAGACCATATAATGAATTACGTCCGAATGTTATCATTTTGAGCAAAGGTCCAAGTGGGGTCGGAAAAATTTATCAGAAAGAGATTGTCGACAGGACAGAAGTGTTTTTGAAAAAATTTGATGGAAATAAAATTACAGAATATGACAAGAAAGAGCTAAATGAATATGTATATGATATTGGTGCACTCTCAGGTACCAATTTTATAAGTAAATTCAAAAAGGCATATGAACTTTTAGAACTTGGCTTCAGAGCAGATAGAAAAATTGAAGCACAAAAGATTTTTAGAGATGTTGTTACAATTTCTGGCATACCGAGAGAAATATTTGATAAAAATATCGAAAAAATAAATGAAGCTCTTAAAAAAATAAATTCAAGGTCTATAAAGTCTATAGAAAAATTGGAATTAATTTCCTCCATCAGAAAATATACCGTTACAGCCCCGGCATACTTTTTTGCCAAAGGCGGAGCAAGCTGTTATGACAAAGATTTAGGGCTTTATATCCTTGATTGCGAATATGATGACCAATTAGGTTTGATACCACCAAAGGGATTGGAACAATCTGATATATGGTAAAAAAGTGAGTGAGAACAAAATGGAAGATATACAAGAATTTTCTGAAATCAAATTTCAAGGCATAAAAATCAACTACCTTTACATCTGCAAAAGAAAACTCTGGCTATTCAGCAAAAACATAACTTTTGAAAGTACATCAGACAAAGTTCTTCTGGGCAAGGTCTTACATGAGTATTCGTATCCAAAAGAGAACACAAAAGAAGTCTTGATTGACAATCTCATCATGATAGATATTTTATCAGACGGCAGTATCAGAGAAGTAAAATATAGCAGTAAAATGAAAGAAGCTGATATAATGCAGGTTATGTACTACCTTTACTATCTCAAACAAAAGGGAATTCAAAAGCAAGGTATAATCAATTATCCGAAAGAAAAAAGAAAAGAGGTGCTTAAGCTGACCCCTGAGTATGAAGAAAAGGTAAAGCAGGCCTTAAAAGAGATAGAAGAAATTACAACAAAATCTATTCCGCCACCTGCACAAAAACAAAAGATTTGCAAGTCGTGTGCATATTTTGAGTTTTGCTGGGGGTAAAATTGTAATGCAAAAGAGCTTATATCTTACTTCAAACGGAAGACTCAAAAGGCATGAAAATACCCTTTATTTTGAAATAGGTGATGAAAAGAGGGCAATTGATATAGAAAACGTTGAACAGATTCACATATTTGGAGAAGTCGATTTGAACACAAAGGCTCTAAACTATATTTCTCAATATGGGATTATTCTTCATTTTTACAACTATTATGGCTTTTATACAGGAAGCTTCTTACCTCGCAAGAAAAATGTGTCTGGAGATGTTGTTGTAAGACAAGCACTTCATTATCTGGATAGAGAAAAGAGGTTATTTTTGGCATATTGTTTTGTTGAATCGGCAGTATACCATATGATGCGAAACTTGAGAGAAAGAAAGGAAGCTGAAGCTTTTTTGATTGCAATCGAGGATGAGTGGGAAAAAGGAAGGTTCAATATATCAAACATTGCAGAGTTGATGGGGCTTGAGGGTCGAATTCGCAATATATATTATCAGTCATTTAATCAGTTCCTGCCAGATGATTTTGCGATGGAAAAGAGAGAAAAAAGACCACCCACAAATCCTATCAATGCTCTTATTTCGTTTGGAAACAGCTTGATTTACAGTCACACTTTGTCTCAAATTTATCAAACTCAGCTTGACCCTAGCATAAGTTTTTTACATGAACCAAGTGAAAAGAGATTTTCCCTCAGCCTTGATATTTCTGAGATTTTTAAACCACTAATTGTTGATACTGTAATATTCAAGCTTCTTAATAACCGTCAGTTAGAGCTTGAGCATTTTGATGAAGATTTAAATTATTGTTATTTAAATCAAGAAGGGAAGAAGATATTTTTAAAAGAGTTTCAAAACAAACTTGAAACTACAGTTCGGCACAGGCAACTAAACAGAAATGTGTCATATAAAGGATTTATAAGACTTGAGTGTTATAAGCTTATAAAACATTTTATAGGAGATCAGATTTATTCGCCTTTGAGAGCATGGTGGTGATAAATTAAAAAGCAGAGTTGAAAATTTATCTTGTAAGAAATTCTATTAAGTTTATAAAGATGCCAGGTTATGTGTTGAACTTTATCTTTTTACATGCTTTATGTTATAGCTGCAATTAAAAAGAGTATTTTCTTTTAAAGTTTATAGACTCAGAAGGGATGTGATTTAAAATATACATTATTGTCACATATGATGTAAACGAAAAAAGAGTAAATAAAGTAAGAAAAATTTTAAAAAAATATTTTACATGGGTTCAAAATTCAGTTTTTGAAGGCGAAATTACTTTTGGAAAGCTTGAAAAATGCAAAAGAGAGCTTTTATCTGTGATAGAAAAGGAAGAAGATTCAGTATACTTCTATGAAATGGAATATAAACTGGTTTGCAACAAAAAAGTATTAGGGCAAGAAAAGAATTATGACTCAATAATTCTATAAATAACAAATATAACTATTTTGCAGCAAAGGGTATTTTTAATGTATTATTTAAATTACTTCTCGTTTCTGCATTTGCAAAACATATACCATTTTCAACCAATTCTCAACCATACCTTTGCTGCAAACTTTTATTTATTGCAATAAATTTGTAAATGCTTTATAATCTAATTATATCAATAAATGAGGTAATTTTTATTTTAGTGGGTTTTATCTGAACTATTAGGGATGTAAACTTTTCTCAACGTTTATGGTAACGTTGATTGATTTCTTGTTTTATCTGAACTATTAGGGATGTAAACATCTGTGCATACGAAACATAGCTTTGCTTAAATGCTAGTTTTATCTGAACTATTAGGGATGTAAACGAGTATGTTAGCAAGAAGTTTGGTAAAGTTTTAGAAAGGTTTTATCTGAACTATTAGGGATGTAAACATAGCAGCTGTGATTAATGCTTACAGTCAGGCAATGGTTTTATCTGAACTATTAGGGATGTAAACTGCAAAGCACGATAAAAGTCTGCCTATCTGCTGTTGGTTTTATCTGAACTATTAGGGATGTAAACGTCCAAAGTCTGGGTATTTTCTTGCCAATCTGATACTGTTTTATCTGAACTATTAGGGATGTAAACTTATTGTGCTTGCCCAATTTTTGATTCAGCTTCAGAAGTTTTATCTGAACTATTAGGGATGTAAACATTTTGTTGTTGGCTTGCAAGCCTAAAAGCTTTTTAAGTTTTATCTGAACTATTAGGGATGTAAACTGTCCACTATTCGCTTAACCTTGTGCTCTTTCTGCTTGTTTTATCTGAACTATTAGGGATGTAAACTGGGTTGTTTATCGCAAAGGAAGAAGAGCGGTAGAAGTTTTATCTGAACTATTAGGGATGTAAACGTCTCATTTTCAGCTCCTAAATCATCAATGATTAAGTTTTATCTGAACTATTAGGGATGTAAACGCATTAAAACTGCATCAGTTAGAGAGAATACACGATGGTTTTATCTGAACTATTAGGGATGTAAACGCTTATGATGATACTTACATTGCAACAAGAAAATACTGTTTTATCTGAACTATTAGGGATGTAAACGCTTCATAGAGTTTGGATTTGAATTGGACTTATTCTGTTTTATCTGAACTATTAGGGATGTAAACGCTTCATAGAGTTTGGATTTGAATTGGACTTATTCTGTTTTATCTGAACTATTAGGGATGTAAACTTAAGCATAAAATTGATTGTCTATGGGCTTTTATATGGTTTTATCTGAACTATTAGGGATGTAAACTCTTTAAAGACTACTAATACTTTGTTTACATCAAGGTTTTATCTGAACTATTAGGGATGTAAACAATTATTATATTGTCGTGTTAAACACTTTCTTTAATGTTTTATCTGAACTATTAGGGATGTAAACGGGACATGTCTCAGAATGTTGCAGAGAATGCATTCGTTTTATCTGAACTATTAGGGATGTAAACAATGGAATTGCTTATGAAGAGTTCTTAGGATATGAGTGTTTTATCTGAACTATTAGGGATGTAAACCACAAAAAGTGATATTGTGATAACTACAGCACATACGTTTTATCTGAACTATTAGGGATGTAAACTCTTAAGAAGCGAATTTGCTATTGATTCTTTTGAACAGTTTTATCTGAACTATTAGGGATGTAAACTCTTCAAGCATAAACTGTTGTTGTTCTGGTGCTTGGTTTTATCTGAACTATTAGGGATGTAAACGTATTTAATGATTAGCAAAGGAATGCCTATAACTGGGTTTTATCTGAACTATTAGGGATGTAAACCTACAATCATCGTTGCTAAATCATCAGCTCTTGTTTGTTTTATCTGAACTATTAGGGATGTAAACTCTCAGCTTCTTCTAGTTCTTGGAGCTCTTCTCGAAGTTTTATCTGAACTATTAGGGATGTAAACGAAGTTCAAGATGTGCCAAGACTGACAAAAGATGAGTGTTTTATCTGAACTATTAGGGATGTAAACCTCTGGAACGGACCGGGGACGGTAAAGGTGGTAATAGTTTTATCTGAACTATTAGGGATGTAAACCTATGCTGTGCTTTGTATTGCTAAGCTATTGCTTCGGTTTTATCTGAACTATTAGGGATGTAAACATTATTGACTTGTTGCTGACTGGAGATTATGCAACAGAGTTTTATCTGAACTATTAGGGATGTAAACTGAAAAGCAAAAAAACAGCTTGCAAACAAAAATAAACAGTGTTTTATCTGAACTATTAGGGATGTAAACCAAAGCCACCTGCTCGTTCAAGTTTAAAACCACTTGTGTTTTATCTGAACTATTAGGGATGTAAACTTGGTGGGGTAATAGTAACCTTTAAGCCAGAAGAAATGTTTTATCTGAACTATTAGGGATGTAAACAGCAGTTTCTTAAGTTCTTCTGCGTCCTGCCTGATTGTTTTATCTGAACTATTAGGGATGTAAACTCTCAATTTCTTTAGCCTTTCACTAAAAGTTGCCAGTTTTATCTGAACTATTAGGGATGTAAACAATTCTCCATTATGCTTGTCCTCCATATTCAGCCTGTGTTTTATCTGAACTATTAGGGATGTAAACGTGCATATCTGCTGGTGATAAGCCCATTTCCTTCCAGGTTTTATCTGAACTATTAGGGATGTAAACGACCTGTCTTTAAAGCCCGTAATGTTCAAACTCAAAAGTTTTATCTGAACTATTAGGGATGTAAACGTGTTTAAAGGACCTCAACGAAGTAGGTGAGGCATTGTTTTATCTGAACTATTAGGGATGTAAACGCGATTAGGAGCTGATGCTCGATGATGATAGACGGGGTTTTATCTGAACTATTAGGGATGTAAACTATATTACATTCTTTTGTTACTTGGAAACAGGTGAAGTTTTATCTGAACTATTAGGGATGTAAACACAAAAGAAAGAGGAAATAGCTAAAAAAATCATAGAGTTTTATCTGAACTATTAGGGATGTAAACTCAAGTGTATCTGCATTGGTCGCATTAGCAACAGCGCTGTTTTATCTGAACTATTAGGGATGTAAACAAAAGATATCGTGCAGTTAGCATACTTGCTTTTGTGTTTTATCTGAACTATTAGGGATGTAAACGCAAGCATAACGCTAAGCAAACTTAAAAGTATTGGAGGTTTTATCTGAACTATTAGGGATGTAAACCAGCTAAAAGTTCTTCAAAGAAGTTTTTCTCACTCATCGTTTTATCTGAACTATTAGGGATGTAAACTGCGTCGTAACAAACTTAAGTATTTCCTGCTCCATCGTTTTATCTGAACTATTAGGGATGTAAACAGGGATTGGGAATGGATAGCAGAGCTTGATGAGAGAGTTTTATCTGAACTATTAGGGATGTAAACATACGAAATCAGCACCCCAGCTCAGCGCTGGAGTGCTGTTTTATCTGAACTATTAGGGATGTAAACATACGAAATCAGCACCCCAGCTCAGCGCTGGAGTGCTGTTTTATCTGAACTATTAGGGATGTAAACTGCTGCAAATCCGCTTGTCTTTTCCCTCACTATCTCGTTTTATCTGAACTATTAGGGATGTAAACGATTGTCAGAAAGACGTTCTTAATCGCATTCCAAACAGTTTTATCTGAACTATTAGGGATGTAAACAGCTGTATCAACTGTCACAGTAAAAGTCGTTGTAGTGTTTTATCTGAACTATTAGGGATGTAAACCTATCAAAAAACTTATTTTTCCAACCATCAATAATTTGTTTTATCTGAACTATTAGGGATGTAAACTGGAACGAAAGGGCCTGGCACGCAGGTCCAACAGCTAGTTTTATCTGAACTATTAGGGATGTAAACATTTATCTCGTCTACAACACATATCATTCCCAGCTGCGTTTTATCTGAACTATTAGGGATGTAAACTCATAATTTGTTAACAATTAGGGTGGTATTGACAAGAGTTTTATCTGAACTATTAGGGATGTAAACAGCAAAAGCATTCAACTTTTTGATTGATGACGTTGAGTTTTATCTGAACTATTAGGGATGTAAACAGATGTGTATTTATTAAGTGTTAGCAACTTGACTTTTGTTTTATCTGAACTATTAGGGATGTAAACACGGTGCAGTTATGCCGTACGTTGTCTTGGGAGAAGAGTTTTATCTGAACTATTAGGGATGTAAACTCGTATCGCTTCTCTAAATCTTCAAGACTCTGTTTTGTTTTATCTGAACTATTAGGGATGTAAACCTTCTTCCAGCACCAAAGCGACAATACTTCACCGGTTTTATCTGAACTATTAGGGATGTAAACTTGAATCAATACTCAACAATCGGTTGGAAGGTTGAAGTTTTATCTGAACTATTAGGGATGTAAACGATAATATTGTTGCAACTTTAAAGAAAGGATTTTTGGTGTTTTATCTGAACTATTAGGGATGTAAACAAGAAAAACAAGAAATGGAAAAAATTGAGATTAGAGTTTTATCTGAACTATTAGGGATGTAAACGTATTTGAGTTTTGGCATGTTTTCTGGCGAGAATTTTGTTTTATCTGAACTATTAGGGATGTAAACCTTTAGCTTTCTGTAGATTTAATATCTTCTGGCCCAGTTTTATCTGAACTATTAGGGATGTAAACTCAAAAGCAATTAACAAAATTATCACTCCTTAAGAAAGGTTTTATCTGAACTATTAGGGATGTAAACTGGTGTTGTGGAATTAGTGGCTACTGACATTAACAATGTTTTATCTGAACTATTAGGGATGTAAACTCAATTAAGTTTGCAAAATATTTAATCTTGTTGAAAGTTTTATCTGAACTATTAGGGATGTAAACGTATACAGGAAGTCTATGAAGGCGACGATATATTGCGTTTTATCTGAACTATTAGGGATGTAAACCACATTCTCAAATCTTCTACGAGTCTTGCCTTACTGTTTTATCTGAACTATTAGGGATGTAAACTTAGGGCGGGGAGAAGTCAATGGTAATTTAGTTTTGTGTTTTATCTGAACTATTAGGGATGTAAACACTAAAGTTATAAGAGACCCTGCTGACTCATCACAGGTTTTATCTGAACTATTAGGGATGTAAACACCGCTACCCCATGAGAATATGAGAAGTGCAGGACTTGTTTTATCTGAACTATTAGGGATGTAAACGAGAGAAGAGTTTTTAAAAGACATACTTTTTAATTCTGTTTTATCTGAACTATTAGGGATGTAAACGTGGTTAACAATGCTATCAACAACGTGAAGCAGGCCCAGTTTTAACTGAACTATTAGGGATGTAAACCAGATAGCGATGATAGGAATAACAAGAAGTGCAGGCGGTTTTATCTGAACTATTAGGGATGTAAACTCAATATCAACAATTCTTGTTCGAATGTATCCTGATACGTTTTATCTGAACTATTAGGGATGTAAACATTTATAAAGCATTCCTGTAATAAACGAAAATGAGTGAAAATGAGAGACTTGTCAAGAATTTTGTGTTTCCAATTTATAACGCAAGTTATAAAGTTGGGTTATGCTATTGATGCATTTTCTAATACTGGGAACTCCATTTTTCCATTTTGAACAGCGTAAGTTCTCTTCTTGTTGCGTAAATATTAATTTCTATGACTTTGGCAGTCTGAAAGTATTCACCTGAATTTACTTCTTTACTTTTCAATCATGCTGTTTACACGTAAGGCGGCGTCTGTGGAAAAGAATATGCTTTCTTAATTCCTCGGGGTATTTCATATGGGCAAGATAAAACTCTGCTTTTTCTGATATTGCAGCAATAAAATCGAGGATATTTTGAAAAATATTCATCACAAAGTTCTTTAAATTTCAATACAGCTTCATCAAAATCAGAAGAAGAGATTTTGATTTTGTCCAAACTCTTGTTAAAAGCTGAAGTATCCTCTTTTGTCATATGTTTTCAGACATTACGTTGGAGGTGGACAAAAGAAGGCTTTATAGTCAGCAAGAGAAAAGGCAAGTTTGACAGCAACTATAATACCTGGAAAGTCATCG
Organism: Caldicellulosiruptor hydrothermalis 108; assembly: GCF_000166355.1. Taxonomy (NCBI): domain Bacteria; kingdom Bacillati; phylum Bacillota; order Caldicellulosiruptorales; family Caldicellulosiruptoraceae; genus Caldicellulosiruptor; species Caldicellulosiruptor hydrothermalis. The sequence goes on along the minus strand of NC_014652.1, from coordinate 2,612,903 downwards.
CTTATGACAATTAAAACTTCTTTAAGACCTCTTGTAATTAAGTGGTCAAAAACTTTCATCCAATCAGCCTTGTTTTCTTTGCCGAAGAGATGGCAGAATACAAAGATATCTTTTTTACCTTCTAAGTCGATACTAAAGCTGGCATTCCAAGTAGCACGTTTGCCTTTAGAATTGTCCTTAACTTCACTTCTGAATAACCATCGATGATAAGAGCAAAAGCAGATGTTAGCAATTCTCTTTGTTTGAATAATTGAAGTTCATTTTTGAGGTCTTCTTTGATTTTTAGGATTTCGTTTTCGGAATAAGGAAGATTTAAGTTTTTCAAAGTTTGAACAAGGGAACGCTCAAGAATAACCATTGACATACTTGCAACATAAGAAGGTCGGTATACGGACTATCAACTCTTTTGTAGCGGAAAGAAGAGGATAGAAGGTCGGAAATTCTAAGGGCGTGTGCGAGGGACAGAGATTTCAAGACATAAGGCAGGTGTTGCAAGTTTTACTTCAATAAAAACCATTGCCTTTGTCATTGTCATTTTTAGCAAGGCTACTTATCTTTCCGATAACATAAAGCAATCGAGCAAGTTTTACTTTTAGTTGCTAAAGAAGCTTGGCGGTTAGGATCATCTTTGGAGCAATACATATTTAATACTTGCTTCTTGAGCCATGTTTTTAACAGTTTCATAAATTTCGTTTTTATTCATTCCAAGTAGCCCCCTTTAATGATTATTTCAATACTAATTATACAGTGGACACAATTTTATTTTAACTCCCAATGGAATAAAGTCATGTCAAGAAGCAAAGCGCCCCTTTTGGTAGGAGTTCAAATCATAGAGAATGTGTTGAGGGTAAGAAGTGAAGGAAAAAGGAATTAAATGATTTTTTATAGGTAGATTGAAAAATGAGAGCGGGTGGTCGGAGTACATCCTCCATACGGGCGAAGACCCTGCATACGAGCTGAAACTTAAGTCCACACCATAGTAGATGGGACGAAGGAATTGAGGGCAAGTGAGAAAAGACCCTGAGAGACATGAGAGGGTAAACGCCATGGTTATTGTGGGCAAATACCCGCCGTAATATGGGTAAAATATCTAAATTAATACAAAAAGTAGGTTGAGTTTAATCTTCGCATGGTAGAATAAAGCAATAATAGCAATATCAAGAATGATATTATTTGTTTCGATAGCGAAATTTAAAGAAATCGAGAGATATTTTGAGAAAATCAAAGATACATTGAGAGAGGGATTTAAACGCTGTTGAAGAAAGACAGAACACTTTATGATTTGGTTGTTTTATCTGAACTATGAGTGATGTAAACAAGCGTGATTTTATAAAAGCTTCTCTGCAATCATGCCAGTTTTATCTGAACTATGAGGAATGTAAACCTTCGTAATATAAAAAACTAATTGAGATAAAATGGGATATACCTAATTTTTCTGTGACCATTTCTGAATAGGTGGGTAAATAAAATATATCAAAAATCATTGAGAGGACAAATTTTTATGAAAAGAATGAGCATAAAGCCAAAAAACGTAATATCTACATTGATAATCTTGTTTTTAATTATACTACTAATGCCTTTATTAACCTGGCTTCATAAAGACACAAAAAGTTTAAATATATGGATTATTGATAAGACAGTTCCTAACACTGATTACAGGGAGCACGGTGGACTTTTTTGGCTTTTTAATTTCCTCAAAATCAAAAACCCAAATTTAAATTCGTACAATCTTGAAAAAGATTATTTTGGATTTGTACCAAAGAAAAATAGCTCTTCAAATTACCACACAAAAGATATTGACCTAAAAACTCTTGAAAACCAAGCAAACCCAGAAATTATTTACCTCACAGATGCCTATGGTGTTTATGACAATGACCTAAAAAAAGAAAGCAAGATGGACAAAAGGTCTGCCCTTATCTATGGTGGTGTATCAAAAGATGATATTCTCTATATAAAATCAAGCCTCAAAAACAATGTTTTAATAGGAGAGTTCAACATTCTACAATCGCCAACACCTGAGGATATTTCAGTTGAACTGCAAAACTTATTTGGAATAGAATGGACGAAATGGTATGGCAGGTACTATGCCTCGCTTCAAAAAGATCTAGAGGTTCCAGACTTTATAGTTGAGCTTTATGAGAATATGTATAAGTCCAAATGGAGCTTTAAAAAAGCAGGGTTTGTGATTTTGTCAGAAAGTGGGCAAATAGTTGTTTTGGAAAAAGGCAAGGATTTTAGCAGTAAAGCTTTAAAGCTTGAATTTGTAAATAATTATGATGCTTATTTTAATGCTCAAAACGACGTAGGATTTTATTATTGGTTTGAGATAGTAAAGCCCAAAAGTGCAAAAGTGTTGGCAAACTTCAAATTTAACTTAACACCAACTGGGAAAAGAAAGCTCGAAAGTTTCAACCTTCCCCTTGTATTTCCTGCCATTTTGAAACATCAAACTTCTCAGTACACTTCATATTATTTTGCGGGTGATTTTGCTGATCTCAAGCCTAAAAGAGTGCCTTATCAGTACAGTATTGCTGATAGGCTTTACAAAATGTTTACTTTCGAAAAATCAGGATTTCAGGACGCATTTTACTGGAAAGTATATGTGCCTATGATGAAAAGAATTATTTCCGACATCAAACCAAATGGTACAAAGACCATTGCAAATTTTGAACCTATTAAACTTGAAAATGGAATTTCGCTCAAGACAAGGATACAAGAGAATAAGTTTTTGATTTTTACCCAAAACGGTTGGAGAGAGTTTTTCATAAAAGGTGTCAACATGGGTTTGGCACAGCCAGGCAAATACTTTACACAGATGCCAGATGATCCTCTGACATATCTTAGATGGTTTGAAATGATAAGTCAAATGAACGCAAACACAGTAAGACTTTATACCTTGGCACCGCCAGAGTTTTACAAAGCACTAAAAGTATTCAATCTAAAAAATCCAGATAAAAAACTGTATCTCATTCAAGAAATCTGGCCGGATGAAGATGTGCCTGACCAAAACTATCTAAATGCAGAGTATGACAAGGCTTTCAAAAAAGAGATTGAAAACGTCATAGATGCAATTCATGGCAAGGCGCAGATACCAAAAAGAACTGGAAGGGCTTATGGCAGCTACACGGCCGATGTTTCAATGTATACAATTGCTATTCTTATCGGCCGTGAACTTGAGCCAGACGAAGTTATTTCTACAAACACCAAAAACAAAACTGAAACATATGATGGAGAATATATAAAGGTGCGCGGAAGTCCAACAGAAGTCTGGCTTGCAAGCGCTTGTGATTATGCCTTAGAATATGAGACAAGAAAATACAATATGCAGCATCCTGTTGCGATTGTTAGCTGGCCCACTTTAGACCCGATTTCTCATCCTTCTGAGTTCAATGAATATGGGAAAAAGGAGTTGGAATACAACGACAAAGCGGAAATAAATATAAATCACTTTGACCTTGGCAAGAATAACTTGGCAGGCTTTTTTGGTGCATATCATATTTATCCTAACTATCCTGACTTCATGAACAATGAAGATAAGTATAAAAAGTATACTGATGAAGAAGGAAGATTCATGTACGGTGGATATCTAAGAGAATTGATGGAGAATCATACCAAATTTCCAGCTCTTGTTGCCGAGTTTGGTCTTGCAACAGGAATGGGCATTGCACACCAGAACCCAGATGGATATAACCATGGCGGGCTTGATGAAGAAAGTCAGGGCAAGGGCATTGTTCGAATGATGAAGGCGATTAAAAGGGAAGGCTACATTGGTGGACTTATCTTTGAGTGGATGGATGAGTGGGCAAAAAAGACATGGATAACAGAACCTTTTATGATTCCTTATGAAAGGCATGTGCTTTGGCACAACAGGCTTGACCCTGAGCAAAACTATGGGATTTTAGCAAACGAAGCTTCTTTGCCAAAGGACAGGTTTGTTATTTCAGAAGCTGGTAAAATTAAATCATTAGAAATTTCTTCAAACGCTGAATATCTTTATCTAAAGATAGAACTTGACAAAGAGTTTTCAAAAACTGACGAACTTTTGATTGGAATTGACACATATGATAGAAAAAGAGGGGAGTTTAAACTTTCAGAGAAATTAAATTTGTTATTGCCTTCTGGAGTGGAATTCTTGCTAAAGATTACTTTGGATGAATCAAAAATTTTGGCAATCCCGAGTTATAATATTTCAAAAGGCAGATATTCATCGGAGATATCTTTCAGTGCAAAGTTTGAAAATATAATTATGCAAATTAACAAAGAAAGAGTTACTCAAGATGGAAGAAAAATACCAGCTATATATCACAAATTTAGCATTCTTCCAAAAGGCAAGTTTGGTGATTCAAAGTATGCATGGTATGTGGAGAAAAATAGAATCTATATAAGAATTCCCTGGATGCTTTTGAACGTCTCAGACCCGTCAAGCCGCACCGTGTTAGATGACAAAAGGACTTTCAAGCAGCTTTCAAGGGATATACTCAGAACAACAAAAACAGACGGGTTTGTATTTTACTGTGCGCTTTTTGAAGAAGGAAAACTTGGCGATATTCTGCCTGGAAACAGCAACTTTGAAGTTAAAAAGTACATTTGGCAGACTTGGGAGAACGTTGAGTATGTCGAGAGACTAAAAGAGAGTTATAAATACATTCAAGAATTTTTCGCAACAATTGAATAGTTTGATGCGTTTATAATATTGTAAAATAAAATGTCAAGTTGATACTGTTGTATCAATAATAGTATTATGATATCATAGTAAGAAACAAAAGAATTTACAGCAACATTTAGCACAATCAGGTCGAATTTTGTCGAAATTAAGAGAAAATTGTCAAAAAAGTGAAAGGAGTGGAGATTTCAAGTGGGCGTATTGCTTGAAGTTGCTGGTGTGTTAATTTCCATTTATATTTTACTTAAGCTCATAGGTCTTCGCGTCATTCCAAATGACAAAGTGGGAATTGTTGAAAAGTGGTGGTCTTTCAAAGGTTCACTGGATGAACAGATTATAGCGCTGCACGGTGAAGCAGGCTTTCAGCCAGAAGTTTTAAGAGGTGGTATTCATTTTAGAACACCGCTTATGTACAAAGTTCATATTGTGCCTCTTGTCACAATTCCGCAGGGTCAGATTGGCTATGTGTTTGCAAGAGATGGGAAACCATTAGAACCAACCCAGACACTTGGCAGGGTAATTCCTGAGTGCAACAACTTTCAAGATGTGCGCGCCTTTTTGGAAAATGGAGGGCAGAGGGGTCCGCAGCGAGCTATTCTTCGTGAAGGAACATATGCATTTAACCTTGCGCAGTTTATAGTCATCACAGAGGACAAAATTTATTATCTCCCAATGGGCAACAAAGAGGAAAAAGAGATGATAGAGAAGATGGTCCAGACTTTAAAATCACGAAATGCTTTCAGACCGATTGTAATAACAGAGGACAAGGTTGGGATTGTAACTGTACACGACGGACCATCACTTCCAAGTGGTGATATTGTCGCACCAACTGTTGGCGATGACCCATCTGACCCTGAGACTTATCACAACAACTTCCAGGACCCCGAAAAGTTTTTAAAAGCAGGTGGATTTCGTGGAAGACAGCTTCAGGTGCTTGTTGAAGGGACATACTTTATAAACCGTCTCTTTGCCACAGTTGAGCTGATTGACAAAACGGTCATTGAAGTTGGATATGTCGGAGTTGTTGTATCATATGTTGGACCAAAAGGGCAGGATACATCGGGTGAGGACTACAAACATGGTGAGCTTGTTGAAAAAGGATACAGAGGCGTTTGGAAAGATCCTCTGATGCCTGGAAAATACGCATTTAACACCTACGCTGGCAAAATTGTGAAGGTTCCAACTACAAACATAATTCTAAAATGGATAAGCAACCAGACAGGCACGCACCGCTATGACGAAAACCTCAAAGAAGTAAGTTTAATCACAAAAGATGCGTTTGAACCGTCGCTACCATTGGCGGTTGTTCTTCACATAGACTACAGGAAAGCTCCTTTGGTTGTCCAAAGATTTGGAGATTTGAAGATGCTTGTTGAACAGACTCTTGACCCGATGGTATCTGCATACTTTAAAAATATAGGGCAGAAAAAGACCCTCATTGAGCTTATTCAGCAAAGAGATGAGATTCAGAAAATGGCATCTGAAGAGATGAAAGAGAGATTTGCTCATTACAACTTGGAACTTGAAGAGGTTTTAATTGGAACGCCAATGTCATCTCCAAACGACAACAAGATAGACGCAATTTTAGAGCAGCTTCGCGACAGGCAAATTGCCCTTGAGCAGATAGAGACATACTCACGCCAGCAAAAAGCAGCAGAAAAAGAAAGAGAGCTCAGAGAGGCAGAAGCTCGGGCTGCACAGCAAAAACTTTTGACAGAGTCTGAGATAAATATTCAGATTCAGACAAACCAAGGAAAGGCAGAATATCAGAGGTCACTTCAAGAAGCTCAAAAGATTAAAGCCTTGGCTGAGGCAGAAGCAGAAAAAGAAGCGCGAATTGGTATTGGCCGGGCAATTGCAATAGAAGAACAGGTAAAGGCATACGGTGGACCGCAATATCAAGTTCTGCAGGATGTCATGGGCAAGTTTACTCAGGCTTTAGAGAAAACTGGCATAGATATTGTTCCCGAGACAGTTGTTGCAATGGGCGAGAAGTCATCTTCCATTTCTTTCAATGCGTTTGAAATGCTACTGACTTTGCTTTTGACAAAAGAACTTGGTGTTGAGTTCAAGGCAAAAGAGACAGAGGATGAGAATGTCAAAAAGATAAAGCAGGAAATACTAAATTCAATCCTTCTTGCAAAAGAAGATGAAAAAGAAGAGAAAACTGAACAGGTTTCTCAGGGGCTACAGCAGCAAAGTAATGTATCTTAAGCTTTAAGATTTTGCATACATGGTTTATAAAAAGTGCGGCTCTGGGGAAGGAATTTTACAAAATATGCCAGAGCCGCTTTGCTTTTCAGAAAAAGACACTACAAAATTTGAGTTTTGTATGCTAAAATAATTTCATATAGATTGCAAACGTTTGCTCAAAATAAGCTATGGGTATAAATTAATTAGAACAAATTGAAAAAGGGGAGAAATAAGAAAGATGTCAGCTTTAAAAAAGCTTGTTGAGATTCTGAATAATAAAGCAAAAGAGTGGGATGGAAAAAACGATTTCAGAGTACCAAAGCTGTGGGATAGTTTCGGCTATGATGGGTTTGAGAAAAAAGAAAACAATGATGGCACAATCTCAGTAAACCCTTATAAGTTTGTTGCACAGGCGATAGAAAAAGCAATTTTGCCTTGTATGAAAAATAATACTGATTATCTTCAACCACTTTCAGAGATACTTTCTAAAGATAATAGACCTTCAGAAAAAAGTTATAGCAGCTGGATTGAAAAGAGCAGTGTATATGGTATGCAAATTCGTACATTTTCAGCCTGGGACCATGATTGCTCAAAAGAACTTGAACTTGAAAATAGCTTTGGTCTAAAAGACACAGGTACATTTGTTAAAACAATTGCACTTTTGCCATACATAAAAAGAATGGGTTTTGATGCTATCTACACTCTTCCAATTACCAAAAACAGCACAAGGTATAAAAAAGGTGAGATGGGCTCGCCTTATGCAGTCAAGAACTTTTTTGAACTTGACCCAGTGCTTTTTGACCCTATGGCAGGTGAACTTTCAATAGATGAACAATTTAAAGCTTTGATTGAAGCGTGCCATATTCTTGACATAAGATTTATAATTGATATTATTCCACGCACATCTGCGAGAGATTCTGATTTCATACTGGAACATCCTGACTGGTTTTACTGGATTAAAATAGATGATTTAAAAGACTATGGTCCACCAAAGTTGACTTTGATAAAAGAATTCACAAAAGCAAATGAAGAAAACATTGAGCTTATATACAAAGACCCGGCTGTGCAAAAGCACATTAAAAAGTTTGTACCATCACCTGACAGGTTTGCACCGCAAAAGTGGCAGAGTATAAAAGAAAGGTGCGAAAAAGACAAAAACCTTGACTTTTTCGAGCTAATTGAAAAAGAGATTGGGATAACTACTGCACCAGCTTTTTCAGACTGTCTTAATGACCCGCAGCCGCCTTGGACAGATGTGACGTATTTGAGGCTGTATCTTGACAATCCTGTGCAGTCTGCAAAGTATGTAGATGAAAGCCAGCCGCCGTATATTCTTTTTGATGTTATAAGAGGAAATATCTTCAAAGGCAAAATGCCAAACAAAGAGCTTTGGGAAAAAATTGCAAGCATCATTGTACATTACCAGAAGAACTTTGGTATAGATGGTGCAAGGATTGACATGGGTCACGCTCTTCCAAAAGAGCTGGAAGATATGATAATCTCAAATGCCAGAAAAGTAGACCCCGAATTTTGCTTTATTGCAGAAGAACTTTCGATGAATGCGCACAGAAAAGCAAAACAGTCAGGGTATGACATGATAATAGGTGATCTTTGGGCAAGAGAACCACGATACTATCAAGGAACGCTGAAAAAGGTTTTGGATATACTTTTGCAGCTTGAAGTTCCTGTTTTTGCAGCATGTGAGATTCCAGACAGTCCGCGCGCAGCTTCAAGGCTTGGAAAAAGAGAATTTTCACGGTTTGCGACAGTTTTAAATTTCTTTTTACCAAACAGCGTGCCTTTTGTCACGTGCGGGCAGGAAGTTTATGAAGTTCAGCCAATGAACTTAGGTCTTGACCCGCAACCAGAAGGCAAGTTTATGCTTTCTAAATCAGACCCTCTTTATGGGAAACTTGCGTTTTTTGACAAATACGCTCTTCACTGGACAAACGAAGGTGCAGATGAAATGATAGCTTTAATTGAAGGAGTAGCTAAGATAAGAAAAGAATATTTGGACTTTATGAGTAAAGAAAACTTTTTCAAGATTCCTCACAACAGCAAATTTGTCTTGGCATTTGGATACAAACTTTTTACTGAACATGAGAAGCAGTACCTGATTGTAGTTGCAAATGCTGATATTTTACGAAAAAGAAAAATAAGGTTGGATTTGATGAAAGCAGGTTTATTTGATGTGGGGAAAGGAAGGCAAATTGAGTGTATCTACTCTCTAAAAGGAGATAAAAATCATGTTTACGATTTTCCACACGTTACAGTTGATATGGAAACTCTTGATATAAAAATTTTAAAGGTAAAATAAAAAATTGGCACTTTCCTTGCATGAGCAAAGGGGTAAAATAAAATGTATGAATATTTCAGTGCAAGGAGATGAATTTTGCGAGAGATGAAAAAGATTTATTATTGCTTTCCTGGTGGCAGGTTCAAAGCACTGACAATGAGCTATGACGATGGCAAAAAGCAGGATATAAAACTTGTTGAAATTTTTAACAAGTTTGGAATTAAAGGGACATTTAATTTAAACGCTGGACTTTTGGGGCAAGATGATAGAATTTCAAAAGAAGATGTAAAAAAGCTTTATGAAGGTCATGAGGTTGCATCGCATACTTACAATCATCCAACAATTGCAAGGTGTCCTCATGACCAAATTGTTCAGCAGATAATTGAGGACAGAAAAATTTTAGAAGACATTGTTGGATATCCAGTAAGAGGACTTGCCTATCCAAATGGATCTTATACATCTGAGATAAAAAAGCTCCTGCCATACTGTGGAATTGATTATGCAAGAATAGTTGGGGATAGTTTTGATTTTGCACTTCCGTTTGATTTTTATGAATGGAAGGCAACCTGCCACCATAACCATAATCTTTTAAAACTTGCAGAGCAGTTTTTAAGCTTTTATAAGAAGCAATATCTGTATCTTTTTTATGTCTGGGGACACAGCTATGAGTTTGACAACGACAACAACTGGGATTTAATTGAAGAATTTTGTAGAATGGTTGGCAATCAACCAGATATCTGGTATGCAACAAACATCGAGATTGTTGATTACATAAAAGCCTTGCAAAATCTCAAGTTTTCAGCAAACGGCGAGTTTGTATACAACCCATCTTCAATTGACGTCTGGATTTCTGTAGATGATAAGATTGTTAAGGTTGAAGGTGGGAAGATAACAAAGCTTTGATAATAGATACAACAACATTAGAGGGGCTTAAAACCCCTCTTTTTTTATTACCTTATAAATAGCCTTTTGCAAAAACGCTCAAGATGAGCGTTATCAAGCTTTACATAGAATCAAAAAAGACTGGTCACCCTCCTCATAATTGTAGTAAAATATGATTATATAAAACAAATTTTCTACTATGAGGAGGGTTCCAAAATGTTCAACACCAAACCTAAACAACTTTCTTTCATAGACCTATTCTCCCACCTAAAGGCTTCGGCTCTCTACAAGCCTGAAAGCCTCTTGGGCTTGTTCAATAAATTCATTGACTTGTCACATTATATACCTTCTTCTTTCTACAATGCCTACTACAAATATTTCGGTAAGCATAGATACTTTTCTTTAGAATCTATGCTTTGTTGCTTCCTCGTCCAAAAATTGCTCAAACTCAATACTTTAACTCAGCTTCGTGCTGTCTTACTCAACTCATTCGAACTTCGCTCATTTTGTAATCTTCATGGCAATGTCCCTTCTATCTCTACTCTCTCTCGCTTTAGAAAAATATTTGCAAGTGAAATCCATAAACTTTTTCAAAATATCTCTATCCATGCACATAATATTTCCATCCAACAATGCCCTCAAGATTCTTCAATCTTAATCTTCGACACAACAGGTATTGTCCCAAAGGTTCGTGAAAACAATCCTAAATTCATTCATCTACTGCTGAAAAATACCTCAAAAGCTAACCCTGAACTTCCCTCTGAAAAAGTCTACTCTCTCGTTTATTCTTCTTTGCCTAAAACTGCTAACGCTAATTCTAACATCCGTCTTATGTTTGTAAATGGCCATTTCTGCTGGGCTTTAAAATTTGCAGTCATTACCAACGCTCTCGGTATCCCTTTAGCTTTAGTACCTCTGTTTAACTATGATTCCCCTTCCTCTGACCCACAAGAAGCAAAAGCTATCTCCGACTCTAAAGGTTTAATTCCTTCGCTCGAAACTTTATTCTCTTATATCCCCAAAAATTTCTCCACTTTCATCGCCGACAGTGCTTTGGATTCCCACAACATATACTCCACTTTAAAAAATACCTTTAACTTCTCCAAAATCGTTATTCCACTAAATACAAGAGCTTCTAAAAATACTACACCTACATCAGACCCCAATATCGTTATTTCTGAAGATGGTATCCCTATCTGCAAAAAGTTCAACAAACCTTTTAAACCCGAAGGCAAATGTCAGGGTAAAAATCGCTCTTTGCGCCTTAAATGGACTTGCCCTATGTCACAATACAAAGATGGCAAACGCATCTGCTCTTGCCCTCAGCCTTGTACTACCTCTAAATCGGGTAGAATGTTCTATACATACCCAGATAACTTTCGCTCTTTCCCAGGTATCAACAGAAATTCACAAGAGTTTTTTGACCTCTACAAAAAACGTGTCGCTGTAGAGCAGACTATTTACCACCTGAAATCCTACATGGGCTCTGATACTATCTCTACTTATGACCATATTTCTATTTTCTCTGATTTCTTGCTATCTGCCATTACTTTCTCGCTCTTGTTTATTCTCGCTCACAATATCAAACTCTATTGCTCTAAATTGACTATCAAAAAACTTAACAAGCTCAAAAAACTTATCGCTTAATACTACTATTTTTTAAATCTATTTCTTACAAAAAATTTCTGGTTTTGTTTTTACTTAACCTTCTAAAACAAGGAGTTAAGAAGGCTTAGGATATTATTGTCTTTTTTGAAGTTGTTAATTTTTGTCATATGTTTGTTGCTGATTATTTTTGCTGGTATTGATAATATTTGGTTTTCACTTCTCTTTTCTTTTTGTATCTTGATTGTATTTCATGTTAGTATTGGTGCCTTTTACCTTCAATCACCACCTATTTTGCAAACGCCTATATTACCTTATAAAATTAGTAAATACCTTTGCCTCTTTTGCAGGTTCCAAAACACTGCCTTTTCCATTTTCAACAAGCTTCAAAAGCCAAGCCATGTTTTTGCCAAGCACTTTCATAATCTGGACGCCTTCTTCATCCTGCAAAACTTTATTTTTTCACTTTTCACAATGTCATCTTATTATACATGTGCAAATCAAACAAATTTAGACAAGAAGGCATATATTTTTTGTAAAAGGTGCTTGACAGGGCAGCTTTCATGTTCTATAATGAAATTAATCATAAATGAGCATAAATGATTAAATTCATTCACCAAAATGAGCACAAACGAAAGGTGAATAAAATGTTTGCAGAGGAAAGAAAAAGTAAAATAGCTCAGATGATTAAAAGTGGGCAAAGTGTCAAGGTTTCAGAACTTGCAAAGCTGTTTGGTGTGTCAGAGTCTACCATAAGAAGAGATTTGGCGGAGCTTGAAGCTCTGGGGATAATAAAAAGAACTCATGGTGGGGCGGTCAACAATTTTATTACCTCTTTTGAGCCTTCTTTTGCAGAAAAAGAAGACAAGTTTGCAAAAGAAAAGGAGTATATAGGCAAGCTTGCAGCAAGCTTTATTCACGATGGTGATACCCTCATCCTTGACTCTGGAACAACAACCCAGTACATTGCACGAAACATAAATGCAAAAAATATAACTGTAATAACTAACTCAGTAAACATAGCATACGAACTTTCTAACAATGATAATTTTGAAGTGATTGTGACAGGAGGAGTTATAAGGACAAAGACAAAAGCTCTTGTTGGAGATATAACACAAAGCGTTCTCAGGCAATTTAGGGTTGACAAAGCTTTTGTGGCAGCAAACGGAGTGTCGATAGAGTTTGGAGTGACAACGCCAAGCCATGTTGAGGCTGCTATAAAAAGAGCAATGATAGAAAATGCAAAAGAGGTTTTTTTGGTTGCAGACAGTTCAAAATTTGGCCAGGTTACTTTTTCACTCATATGTCCTGTGGAAAGGCTTGATTATATTATAACTGATAAGATGGATGACAGACAAAGAGCTGAGTATGAAAAACTTGGTGTAAAGGTCATAACATAAAACTTTAAATTTCAAGGTGGGATCAAATTGATCTATACAGTCACACTAAATCCAGCAATAGATATGACAGTGTATATCGATGAGCTAAAAAAAGGGCAAGTAAACAGAAGCAACCATTGTTTAATAGATGCAGGTGGAAAAGGCATAAATGTTTCAAAGGTTATAAAATCCTTGGGCGGAAAATCAATTGCACTTGGTTTTTTAGGAAATGACAATAAAGACTGGTTTTTGAAATACTTAAAAAACATGCAGATTGATTATGACTTTATTTTTGTAGATGGTCTTACACGAACAAATATCAAAATTGTTGAGACGGCACAAAAAGTTTATACTGACCTCAATCAAAATGGTTTTGAAGTGAAGAAGAAAGACATAAACCTTTTGTTTGATAAGATAGATAGAATTGCAAAAACTGATGACATCTTTGTGCTCTCAGGAAGCCTTCCACCTGGTACAGATGAAGATGTGTATGTAGAGCTTATAAGAATGCTAAAACGAAAAGGCGCAAAGGTTATATATGATGCCGACGGGAAAGCGCTTGAGAGCGGTGTTTTAGAAAAGCCAGATGTTATAAAGCCTAATATCCATGAATTTAAATGTCTTTTTGATGTCGAGGAAAATGATTTAAATTCTATTGTAAGTTCAGCAAAAAAACTTATAGAAAATGGGATAAAAAAGGTTTTGATTTCGATGGGGTCAAAGGGTGCAGTTTTTGTGACAGAAAACATGGAGCTGTTTGCAAAGGCAGCTGAGGTTAAAGTAAAAAGCACAACAGGTGCTGGCGATTCAATGGTTGCAGCTATTTCTTACGGGCTTTCGCAAAATATGGATGATGTATCTATTTTCAAACTTGCTTTAGCCTGTGCAGCGGCAAAAGTTTCAAAGGAAGGCGTAAAACCGCCTGAGAAAAATGAAATTGAGGGGTTTTTAGAAAAAATAAAATTAGAAAGGCTGGGGGAATTAAAATGGATATAAAAGCTTTGTTTTCACCATCAAGAATGAGTTTTGATCTGCAGGCAGAAACAAAAGAAGCAGTTATTGACGAGCTTATAGATCTTCTCTATAAAGATGGAAAACTATCTGATAAAGAAAAGTTTAAAAAGGCAGTTACAAAACGTGAAGAAGAATTTTCAACAGGTATAGGTATGGGCATTGCAATTCCTCATGGAAAAGATAGTTCAGTTTTAGAGCCTTGTATTACCTTTGGTGTTTCTAAAAAGGGGGTAGATTTTGATTCTATGGATGGAGAGCCTGCATATATATTCTTTCTAATTGCAGTTCCTGAAAATGCGGATGATACACATCTTCATGTATTGAGTTTTATATCACGAAAACTTATGCATGAAGATGTGAGAAAAAAATTATATAATGCTAAGTCTTTTGAAGATGTCATAACTGCTTTTGAAGAAAAATAAAAAATGAGGAGGAATGGGAAGATGAAAAAAATTGTGGCTGTCACATCTTGCCCCACTGGAATTGCCCACACATACATGGCGGCAGAGGCACTTCAGATGGCGGCAAAAGAGCTTGGGGTTGAAATCAAGGTCGAAACAAGAGGATCTGTCGGTGCAGAAAATGAGATAACACCCGAAGATTTAAAAGAGGCACATGCAGTTATACTTGCATGCGACACAAAGATTGATGAGGACAGGTTCCAAGGGCTTCCAATTGTACGAGCAAGTGTGAAGGATGCTATCAAAGATCCCAAAGGGCTTATTACAAAGGCTATGAACATGGAGAAGAAGGACTATGTTGACAAGGTCTTTGAAGCCAAGAAAGAAGCAAAAGAAAAGGCAACTGGTGTTTACAAGCATTTGATGACAGGTGTTTCTTATATGATTCCTTTTGTTGTCGCAGGTGGTATTTTAATTGCAATATCCTTTGCGTTTGGAATTAAAGCTTTTGAGAAAAAAGGAACACTTGCAGCAGCGCTCATGGACATAGGCGGTGGCAGTGCATTTTATCTCATGGTTCCAATACTGGCTGGCTTTATTGCATTTTCGATTGCAGACAGGCCTGGGCTTGTACCAGGAATGATAGGTGGGCTTTTGGCAAATAAGCTTGGAGCAGGTTTTTTGGGCGGCATTGTTGCAGGGTTTGCAGCCGGGTATTTAGTTGCATGGCTTAAGAAAACCATAAAGCTACCAAAGACAATGGAAGGTTTGATGCCGGTATTGATACTTCCTGTTTTGTCAACATTGATTATTGGTTTGGGTATGATATATGTTGTAGGCGAACCTGTTGCAGCTTTAAATAAGGCAATGACTGAATGGCTCAAGAGCATGAGCAGTGGCAGCGCTGTGTTACTTGGAATAATTTTGGGTTTGATGATGGCGTTTGATATGGGTGGACCTGTCAACAAAGCTGCATATACATTTGCTGTATCAACTTTGGCGGCAGGTCAGCCTTCAACAATAATGGCAGCTGTCATGGCAGCAGGTATGACACCACCACTTGGTTTGGCACTTGCAACCTTGATAGCAAAGGATAAATTTACAACAGAAGAAAGAGAAGCAGGAAAGGCGGCATTCTTCCTTGGGATTTCATTTATAACTGAAGGTGCTATTCCATTTGCTGCTGCAGATCCACTGAGGGTTATTCCATCTATTATGATTGGATCAGCAGTAACTTCGACCCTGAGCATTTTGTTCAAATGTACTTTGGCAGTTCCACATGGCGGGATATTTGTACTGCCGATACCAAACGCTGTAGGAAATTTACTCTTGTATGCGGTGGCTATTGCAATAGGAACAGTTGTAACAGCACTTATAGTTTCGGTTTTAAAGCCAAAGAAGGTTTGATAAGAAGCTTTCGAGGCAGGTGAGTGCCTGCCTTTTCTTCTTTCAAATAAACTTATCATATGGCGGAGGAGGATTTTAAATGGTTGAAGCTAAAGTTGTTTTAAAAAATCCAACAGGTCTTCACGCAAGGCCTGCCAGCATATTTGTGACTGAAGCGGGGAAGTTTAAAAGTGATATTTTTATTATAAAAGACGGGAAGGAAGTAAATGCAAAAAGTATTTTAAACATTTTGGCAATTGGTGCTAAAAAAGGTGATGAGATTATTCTCAAAGTTGTAGGCGAAGATGAAGATAAGGCTTTAAAACGTTTAGTGGATTTGTTAGAGAATCTAAATGAGTAAGTTGATGGGGGTAAATAGTGTGGTGATAAAAGGCATTCCTGTCTCAGAAGGGATTGGATTAGGAAGAGCAGTTGTAATCAAAGAAAGTGAATATACAGTCAAAAAGACAAAAATAGAGGATACTGGTGCTGAGCTGAGACGCTTTTTGGATAGCATAGAAAAAGCAAAAGAACAGATAAGGAAGATAAAAGCTGAAAGTCAGGAAAGTATGGGCGAAAAAAACGCAATGATTTTTGATGCCCATCTTTTAATCCTTGATGACCCAGAATTTTTAAATATGGTAAAGGAAAAGATAGAAGAAGGGATTAATGCTGAGTTTGCCATTGATGAGTCGGCAAGGTTTTTTGAAAATATTCTTTTGAGTTTAGAAGATGAATATATGAGAGAGAGGGCAAATGATATAAAAGATGTAGCTTTGAGACTAATTAGAATTTTGAATGGAGAAGAACAAATAGATCTAAAAAATCTTCCTGAGGACAGTATTTTGGTTGCTCATGACCTTACCCCTTCACAAATAGCCCAAATAAATAAACAAAATGTGCGGGGATTTGTCACAGAGAAAGGTGGCAAAACTTCTCATACAGCAATAATTGCAAGAACATACGAAATTCCTGCAGTTGTTGGTGTAGAAGATATAATCAATAAAATAAAAGATGGAGATTTTTTGATTGTAGATGGCTATGAGGGGTTTGTCTATGTGAATCCTGAAGAGGATTTAATAAAGGAGTATGAAAAGAAGCTTGTGGAAGAAAATAAGAGAAAAGAAGAGTTAAAAAGCTTTTTGTATGTTGAGTCCAAGACACAAGATGGGAAAAGGATAAAACTGTTTGCAAATATTGCGCATATAGAAGAGATTGACGCTGCCCTGAAAAATGGAGCAGAAGGAATTGGGCTTTTCAGAACAGAGTTTTTGTTCATGGATAGAAGCCAGCCACCATCAGAAGATGAACAGTTTGAAGTTTATAAAACTGTACTTGAAAAGATGGAAGGCAAGCCGGTTATTATAAGAACTTTGGATGTCGGGGGAGACAAGAATATTTCATATTTGAATATAGATAAAGAAGAAAATCCTTTTTTGGGGTACAGAGCTATCAGGCTCTGCTTAGGAAATAAAGAGCTTTTTAAAACTCAGCTGAGGGCGCTTTTAAGAGCATCTATTTATGGAAAACTCAAAATAATGTTTCCTATGATAACCTGTATTGATGAAGTGTATCAGGCAAAATGGATTATCCAGGAAGCCAAAGAAGAGCTCAAAAAAGAAAATATTAGCTACTCACAAAACATCGAAATTGGTATAATGATAGAAACTCCTGCTGCAGCAGTTATCTCAGATATTTTGGCTAAAGAAGTTGACTTTTTTAGCATAGGGACAAATGACCTTATCCAGTACACCCTTGCAATTGACAGGACAAATGATAAAGTGTCGTACCTGTACAATCCTTTGCACCCGGCGATTTTGAGACTTATTAAGATGACAGTTGAAAATGCTCACAAAAGAGGCATAGAGGTTGGGGTGTGCGGAGAGATTGCATCAAACCAGGAATTTGTTTCCGTTTTGATAGGGCTTGGTGTTGATGAGCTAAGCGTAAATCCTTCTAAGATATTAAATGTAAAGAAGAAAATTTTACAAACAAGGTTTGAGGAAGAAAACCTTCGTGTAAGAGAGCTTTTGAATTGGCAGTAAAATAAAAAAATAGCAGGGCTGGATTTGAAAAAGCTAAAGTGAAAAAACAGTCCTGCTTTTTGTTTTGGGAATACAATTTAACATAAGAAAATAAATGAGACAAATATTGAAAAAATGAGATATAATCCCTATCACATTTTTTTTACTTTGTAAGATAATATATTACGTATTTTCTTCGTATATACAAATATCAAAAAGGAGTGAACTTATATGGTTTTTGAAATGCCGCTTGAAAAGTTAAAAACGTATATGGGGACAAATCCGTGTCCGCCAGACTTTGATGAGTACTGGCAAAGAGCGTTAAAAGAGATGGATGAGGTTGAACCCAATGTAGAGATTGTCAAAGAAGAGTCAGTAGAAGCTCCATATGCTGAGTGTTTTAATATGTATTTTACCGGAGTAAAAGGAGCAAGGATAAGGGTTCAGCTTATAAAACCTAAGAAAATAGAAAAGCCGTGCCCTGCAATTTTGATGTTTCATGGATACAAATGGTATTCTGGCGACTGGAGTGACAAATTTGGACTTGTTGCTGCAGGTTTCATAGTTGCTGCAATGGATGTAAGAGGACAAAATGGTTATTCAGAAGATGTTGGTGGTGTGAAGGGCAACACGGTTCAAGGACATATAATAAGGGGACTTGATGATGATAAAGACCAGCTTTTATACAGGCAGATTTTCTTAGATACAGCTGAGCTTGCAAAGATAATAGCTAACATGCCAGAAGTAGATGAAAAAAGAATTGCAGCATTAGGGTATTCTCAAGGTGGCGGGCTTGCTCTTGCCTGTGCAGCTCTATCTCCTTATATTTCAAGGGTTGTGTCTGTTTATCCTTTTCTTTGTGACTACAAGAGAGTTTGGGAGATGGATTTAGCAAAAGATGCTTATGAAGAAATAAGAACATATTTCAGATTTAGAGACCCTCTTCATGAAAGAGAAGATGAGATATTTACAAAGCTTGGCTACATAGATGTTCAGCACCTTGCAAAGTGGATAAGAGCAGAGGTTTTGATGGTGACAGGTCTTATGGACACAATCTGCCCACCATCTACACAGTTTGCTGCCTACAATAAAATACAGTCCAAAAAACAAATGCTCATCTACCCTGACTTTGGACATGAACAGATTTTCTACTTAAATGACAAGATATTTATGTATCTTATGGAGATGTTAAAATAAAAAAACTGAAAAATAGGATTTTGTATTAGCAAGGCTAAAGCAATACCAAAAAATGCTTTAGCCTTTTTGTTTTCAATATAATCAAAATGTGGTATTTTAAAATATATAAATTTATTTCACAGGTAGGCGTTTGCAAAATAGGTGGTGATTGAAGGTAAAAGGCACCAATACTAACATGAAATACAATCAAGATACAAAAAGAAAAGAGAAGTGAAAACCAAATATTATCAATACCAACAAAAATAATCAGCAACAAACATATGACAAAAATTAACAACTTCAAAAAAGACAATAATATCCTAAGCCTTCTTAACTCCTTGTTTTAGAAGGTTAAGTAAAAACAAAACCAGAAATTTTTTGTAAGAAATAGATTTAAAAAATAGTAGTATTAAGCGATAAGTTTTTTGAGCTTGTTAAGTTTTTTGATAGTCAATTTAGAGCAATAGAGTTTGATATTGTGAGCGAGAATAAACAAGAGCGAGAAAGTAATGGCAGATAGCAAGAAATCAGAGAAAATAGAAATATGGTCATAAGTAGAGATAGTATCAGAGCCCATGTAGGATTTCAGGTGGTAAATAGTCTGCTCTACAGCGACACGTTTTTTGTAGAGGTCAAAAAACTCTTGTGAATTTCTGTTGATACCTGGGAAAGAGCGAAAGTTATCTGGGTATGTATAGAACATTCTACCCGATTTAGAGGTAGTACAAGGCTGAGGGCAAGAGCAGATGCGTTTGCCATCTTTGTATTGTGACATAGGGCAAGTCCATTTAAGGCGCAAAGAGCGATTTTTACCCTGACATTTGCCTTCGGGTTTAAAAGGTTTGTTGAACTTTTTGTCAGATAGGGATACCATCTTCAGAAATAACGATATTGGGGTCTGATGTAGGTGTAGTATTTTTAGTAAGCTCTTGTATTTAGTGGAATAACGATTTTGGAGAAGTTAAAGGTATTTTTAAAGTGGAGTATATGTTGTGGGAATCCAAAGCACTGTCGGCGATGAAAGTGGAGAAATTTTTGGGGATATAGGAGAATAAAGTTTCGAGCGAAGGAATTAAACCTTTAGTAGTCGGAGGATAGCTTTTGCTTCTTGTGGGTCAGAGGAGGGGGAATCATAGTTAAACAGAGGTACTAAAGCTAAAGGGATACCGAGAGCGTTGGTAATGACTGCAAATTTTAAAGCCCAGCAGAAATGGCCATTTACAAACATAAGACGGATGTTAGAATTAGCGTTAGCAGTTTTAGGCAAAGAAGAATAAACGAGAGAGTAGACTTTTTCAGAGGGAAGTTCAGGGTTAGCTTTTGAGGTATTTTTCAGCAGTAGATGAATGAATTTAGGATTGTTTTCACGAACCTTTGGGACAATACCTGTTGTGTCGAAGATTAAGATTGAAGAATCTTGAGGGCATTGTTGGATGGAAATATTATGTGCATGGATAGAGATATTTTGAAAAAGTTTATGGATTTCACTTGCAAATATTTTTCTAAAGCGAGAGAGAGTAGAGATAGAAGGGACATTGCCATGAAGATTACAAAATGAGCGAAGTTCGAATGAGTTGAGTAAGACAGCACGAAGCTGAGTTAAAGTATTGAGTTTGAGCAATTTTTGGACGAGGAAGCAACAAAGCATAGATTCTAAAGAAAAGTATCTATGCTTACCGAAATATTTGTAGTAGGCATTGTAGAAAGAAGAAGGTATATAATGTGACAAGTCAATGAATTTATTGAACAAGCCCAAGAGGCTTTCAGGCTTGTAGAGAGCCGAAGCCTTTAGGTGGGAGAATAGGTCTAGTGAAAGAAAGTTGTTTAGGTTTGGTGTTGAACATTTTGGAACCCTCCTCATAGTAGAAAATTTGTTTTATATAATCATATTTTACTACAATTATGAGGAGGGTGACCAGTCTTTTTTGATTCTATGTAAAGCTTGATAACGCTCATCTTGAGCGTTTTTGCAAAAGGCTATATATAAATTTATTTCACAGGGAAAAGGAGGAAGTTTGAGATGTTTAAAGATTTCTTGAAAGACTCATTTTTCTTCACAAAAAGATACTATGGATACATATTTGGTCTATTGGTTATATCATTTATTCTTGTTATTCTGGCAGTCGTTATTTTACTAATACTTGGCATTTTATTGGCTATGTTGATGGGTGTGGATATGTCTACTGCAGCTTTATTAAATGATAAGGATATTTTTCCTTTTTTAAGTAGCAGATTTATTTTCTATATAATTTTGATGGTTCTACTTTTTATAATGTGGGCATTGTTAGTATTAGCTTTTATCCAATATCCACTTGTAAAGACCTTTATTAAAATTACAAGAGAAAGGGATATATATAAAAATCCTTTTGGTATTTACTTTGCAGGAATAAAAGAAAAAAATCTCATGATGGGTTTGAAAATAGTTGGTTTGGGATTGTTATTAACACTTATAGTTGGGCCAGTACTTTTTTTAGGTATTGTGTGTATAGCTTTCAGTACCGACGCTGTCAATAATTTAGCACGCCTTGTTTTGATTATAATTGGAATTGTTGGAGTGGTATTAGGTGTTTACCTGTTATTAAGGTTAATGTTTGCCAATGCAGCGTTGGTGGATAAGGATATAGGAGTTTTAGAAAGTATTAGAGAGAGCTTAAAGCTTACAAAGGGAAAAATGGGATTTGTAATAGCAGCTTTTGTGTATAGTATTTTTGTATCAGCAGTTTTCCAAATACCACTTTATATTGTTGATGCATTATTTAAAACAGAGACTTCTCAAGAGAGTGCACTCTTTGTTATTTTAAGTTTGGCAGGATTTGTTTTTTACCTTATAGCAGTACCTTACTTTATAGTGTTGCAATATCTACCATATAATATTCTAAATAGCTATAATAAGGGTGTGAACCATCAAGATGGTCAAACTTACAACACTGATGAGTATGTAATAGGTTAAACATGAAAAATATTATTGTTTTATTCAGCTAAGGGGTTATCTAACAAACACATTTTAGATAACCTCTTCTTAATATTCTTTTATAACTGAACTATTTGAGTGAAGAGAATGATAATAGTTAAGAACATTTGAGAAGTTCAAGATGAAACTTGGAACAAAGTGCAGTAACTGTGGTATAGAGTATGTAGAAGTGGATGAGAGCTATACCTCACAGACATGCAGCAGATGTGGAATAGTAAGGAAAAGCAACAGGAAATACAGAGGATTATACGAATGACATTAAGGAAAAAGGGATGGATAAAAAAGGCTCTGGCTCAAAATATTTGATGTATATTGCAATTGGTATTGGATTAGGATTTGTTCACGCCTTGTTACCAAAAGAATATAAACCTATTCTTTTGGCAGGTTCTGTGCTGCTTGATATAGTTTTATGGCTCTTAAGATTTGAAATGTCAAATGTTGCTAGTGATTTAGATAATAATGTTATAAGACAACCATATAAAAGATTATAATAAGCTTTAAAAGTCAAAAGTCTAGCCAAAAAAAATAAACAAAAAAAGGAGCTGTTTTTCAAAACTTTGGCAGCTCCTTAAATTTTTCTATAAAAATATATTGAATTGCGTTACATCTTTATTCCTTCTACTGGTAAGCCCAGCTTTTTAAATATATTTTCTAAATTCTTCTGCATAGTTTCAAAATCTTTATTAGTCAGCTTTGACATATCAGCGCCTTTTGATATATCGATTTTGGGCACCTTAATATTTGCATTCAAAGAATTTATAACACCTTTTATGTCAAACATAATCTTAAAATCATTGGAGTCTTTTAAGTAAAAGTATAATCTTTCACCTTTTAAGTTATTCTTATCGTCTATCATCATTCTGTACTGAAGAGTAAAAGGTGGAATCTGCGGCTTTACTTCATCAATGGCATAAATAGCACTGTTAACAGCTTGAGTGTAGTTTTGGTTTACCTGATTTAAGATTTCACTTACATCTAAATCCTCAGCGTTTAGTCCTTCTCCTTCAGCTAACATCTGTGTCTGAAGAATTTCTTTGGAATCTTCAAGTATTAGTTTTAAAACTTGAAGTATAAACTCTTTTGTTTTAGCGTCATTTGCTGCTTTTGTTAAAATCGCTTTTACAATTTCTAAGCTTGAGTTTTTGTTAAATTCAAAAATGACTTCGCTACAGCTCTGTTTTTTACCATCACTGAAGACAACTTCCACTTTTTTGTCAGAAGACTTAACAGCAGCTGCAAGTTTAGGCATAAGAACCGCAGCATAGCTTGCCACCAGTTCTTGAAGCTGTTTATTAGATCTTACATCAAACAACTTTGTATATTTCTCGACATCAATCTGAATGGGCATATTCTTGTAAGTATCACTGAATTTTACATATAATGGTTTTGAATAAATTTGTGGGAAGTTGTAAACAGCCAATTCTTTGTTGACGTAAACAGAACCACTTAAGAATTGTTTGTTATCGTAATACAAACTTAGTACCATATTAGTTTCATAGTTGTAAACATCTGCTACAACTCTTGCTTTTATATACATTTTCTTCAAAAACTCTTCCAATTTCTTATCCTCTGCTGTTGCATTTTTGCCTGCAGAGAGTCTGAGGTCAATTCTTATCTCTTCATCAACCGTTTTTGCGTTTTGTGCCTGCAGATAAGCAATTCCCGCTTTGAGCAGTAGCGCAGAATTTGTTTGAGAATATGCAACAGAAGAAATCACAAAACTTAAAGCAACTACAAATGTGATGAGCAGCTTTATTGCTCTCTTTAGTTTCAAAAAAATTACCCCCTTGTATAATTATTTTCGTAAGACACATCAAAAAAATTCCAATAAAATAACAACCAAAGTTTCGGTTAACATAAGATTTTAAGACGCATCGACTAAAATAACATTTCTAATCCATCCTCTTTGAGAGGAAAGCAGCGCAAAATCACTTCTCGCTGCTTGTGGCTTCTAATCTTTAGCCACTTTTTAAACACTATCTTTAACGCTGGCCTCTTGCCAGCCTTGCTAACTTTGATATAATTCTTTCTATCTGGGCATGGAATTTAATGTCCTTACCCCCCTGGGTGCGGATTTTTAAATCCCGCTTACCCGCAAACGAGACTATTATTCCATTCCAGGTAAGTCTAAACTATTTGGCTGGTTGAGGCCAGCTTAAAACCTAATTAAAGCTGGTTCCTCGTATCACTTGCAAGGTTGTATACTTACCTTCGCTCGGAATGGAAAACTCATGCCCTAATTCAATTTTAAAACTACTTACGAGGAGGTCTTACGCCATGAACTTAAAACCTATTGCCGGGATTGATGTCTCTAAATATTTCAGCGAAATGGTGGTTATCTCTCCTACAAATGAAATAATCGCTCGCTTGACTATCCATCACAACAATCCCTCTGACTTTGATAGGGCTATCGAAATCCTTAAAAAAGTTGAAGAGGATTTCGCGGCTCGCCCTACCATCGTCATGGAAGCCACAGGGCATTACCACAAAATCCTCTCCCGCTTCTTTACTTCTAATGGCTGGGATGTTGCAATTATCAACCCCATCCAATCTAATTCTATCAAAAATGCGGGAGTTAGAAAAGTAAAAAATGATAAAATTGATGCCCTGTGGATTGCCTTAACTTTCAGACTTACTAACTCTACTACAGCACAACCTTCATCTGAAATCCTTGACTGCTTGAAAAACCTATGCCGTCAGTATTACAACCTCAGCGATGAGTTAACCTCTTACAAATATAGACTTACTTCTGTCGTCGACCAAATTATGCTCAATTTCAAAGAGGTCTTCCCTGACATTTGCTCTAAAACATCTTTGGCTATACTTGAAAACTACCCCACTCCAAACGATATCTTGGGCGCTGACACCGAAAAACTTATTTCCATCATTCAGCAAACTTCTAAAAAAAGCTACCAATGGGCTAAAGAAAAATACGAACTACTCATTGCAAAAGCTAAAGAATTTAAGTCTTTTTCTATCTCCAACTTGGCAAATGTTACTATGCTTAAAGTCTATATTAACATGGTCTTAACTTTACAGCAAAACATCGACAAAATTTTTGAATCCATAAATCAACTTGTTCAGCAGTCTTCACAGACTCAGCCTTCTATATCCGAAAATATTAACCTTCTTCAATCTATCCCCGGCATAGGTTTTCTATCCGCTGCAACTATCCTTGCTGAAATAGGTGATTTCGAAAAATTTTCAAAACCCAATAAACTTGTTGCCTTCTTTGGCATTGATCCTTCCGTAAATCAATCCGGGCAATTTGTCGGCACAAAAAACAAAATGTCTAAACGTGGCTCTAAAATCTTGCGAAGAATCTTATTTACAATTGCTCTTGCTAATATCAGAACCAAAAGAGATTCTAAGCCTTGTAATCCTGTGCTATTCGAATACTATCAGAAAAAATGCCAACAAAAGCCTAAAAAAGTTGCATTAGGCGCTGTTATGAGAAAAATTATTTGTATCATCTTTGCTGTTATGCGTGATAAAAAACCTTTTGAACTTAGAACTCCTGAGGAACATATTCGAAGATGCTTTAATAACACTGCTGTTTATTGCGTATAAATAGTTGTTTTATTAATGAAACATTAGTTAACCATAATATGTGCTCAGCCTCCATATGTTATGTCAACTTCTAATGGATGGCTTACTTTCTTATACCCTTTTAAAAGAATTTTCTACCATAAAATGTTATCAAAAATTTTTTAAAAAACTCTTGACTTTAATTAGCTGGTCTCGTGTATTTTTAGAAATTAAATATATGCTAAGTATATCCAAAAAATCTTCTACTGTCAATAATTTTTTGAAATAACAGATTAATACGCCAGAGAAAAATACTTATCACTTGATTTTACCTTTGTCTACCATGTAGATATTATATTGACTATTTACAAGTTCTCCATTTTCCAAAATCCATGAATATATGTCAGAAGAACTGCTAAGTCCAAAACCTCCTCTAAAACCACCCATACCACCTATTTGAAAATACTTAACTTCACCATTTTTGACCATCTTTTTAAGCTTTTCAACTGTCAAAATAGGGTCATTTCCAGAAAATCCGCCCATTGCCATAACAGCCTTACCTGTTTTGATTATAATAGGTGCAGCTTCGGTTGCTCTTGTAACTGCTAAGATATACTTTTCTCCTGTGTTATTTTTCAAAAGCCAGTTTATAAGCTCATCTGAGGAGTTTTGGGAAAATCCAAAACCTCTATCCCGAGAATTGTTATGATCTTGAGCAGTTTGGCTATCAGCCTGGGTGTTAAAGTTTGACGGTGGCAGACCATCAAATCTCCTGCCTTGGTCAAAGTTGTCCCTTGGACCAGGCAATTGAAAATCTTGGGCTTGTCCAAAGTTTGGACCAAACCCAGATGTTCTTACCTGGGGATTTCCTGCAGAAGGTATTACTGCATTTATTTGATATAAACTGCAAGTGAGTGACCAATAAAATGGCATTATACTTAAAGAGATTGCAACAAGTGAAATTGCCAAATTCCTTAAAACTTTTTTATCTTTAAACATAAACGCAGCTGCAACAAAGATTGTTACCAGTAAAAACAACAATGCAAAGGCAGGCCACCATCTTGTAGAGTCCTCATATCTGTAAATTGTCCAAAGCTGATATGCAGATGTTAAAATGTAAAAGATTACAGCAGCTACCTTTGCAAGCTTTCCAACAAAAGATGTTTTATCAAAAAAGATTCCCAAACCAATTCCTGCCA
This sequence comes from Caldicellulosiruptor hydrothermalis 108, assembly GCF_000166355.1. Lineage (NCBI taxonomy): Bacteria > Bacillati > Bacillota > Caldicellulosiruptorales > Caldicellulosiruptoraceae > Caldicellulosiruptor > Caldicellulosiruptor hydrothermalis. The sequence goes on along the minus strand of NC_014652.1, from coordinate 2,586,186 downwards.
AAACAGATGCAGAAGGTGCCATTGTTGCAAGGTAGTATATATGAAAAAGTCCGCGTGTAAAGCTAAAGTATACTGCCAGAAGCAAGAACCACGTACCCCAGATTACTGTAAATGCTCCGATGGTTTTGCTTTTCCTGCCAATCCTGATACTTGCGAAGGTCAAGATAGCTAATGCAAGTATGGAGGCAATTAAAACCCAGGAAATCTGACCTGCCATGTTGATATTAAATAGTCTTAAAATCCCCGGTTCTCCACCTTCTCTTGCACCCATTGGATTTATGTTCTGAAAAGAAGAAAACCCACCAAATCCGAATGAAGAATTATTATAGGTTTGAGCGGAATTTTTGCCCAAGATTGAATTTATTATGGATGTAATATTTCCACTTGATGGCAAAAATCTTTGGATTCCGTTGTACGAAAAGGCAAGCTCTAAAGCAGAGTTTGTCTGTGAACTTCCAACATAGGGCCTTTTATCCTGTGGTGTTAGGTCTACTGCTATGCACCACCAAAGAGAACTTACTAAAAACACCAGCAGTGCGGCTGCTAAGTTGACAAATCTTTTTAAGATTTTCTTATCTGCAAAGATAAGATATGCCAAGAAAATTCCTGGTGCTACTATCCATGCCTGAAGCATTTTTATATTAAAGCCAAGTCCCACGATAAAGACGCTTATGAGAAGATATTTAAAACTTGACTTTTCAATTGCCTTTAGAGCAAAAAAGATTGCCACAATGCATGAGAAAATCATCAGCATGTCGATGGTATTGTTTCGTGCAATGGCTGTATATATTGGAGTTGTTGCGAGAAAAAGTGAACTCAAAAAAGCTGAGGTTTTCCCAAAATATTTTTCCACAATTATGTATACCAAGAGGATACTCAAAATGGCTGCGATTATTTGGGGTAAAAGCAGTGAAAGTCCGCTGTAGCCAAATATCAAACAAAATATTGTTTGAATCCAAAAACCAAGCGGAGGCTTGTCGACTGTTACAAATCCAGCCGGGTCAAATGATACAAAAAAGAAGTTTTTAAAACTCTGCATCATGCTCTTCACTGCTGCTGCATAATACTCATTTGCATATCCTTCTTTTGAAATCCTAAAAAGATACAAAAAAAGTCCAACGGTAATTGAAACATAAACAGATAAATTTTCACTGCTCCATTTTAGAATTCTTTTTTTCAATATTAAAACTTTTTCTATCACCAAATATGACCTCCCAAAAGTAAGTTTTGTATCTTTAATAATAACAAGAGAAAATAAAAAATGAATGAATAAATCTTTAACAATTTGTAAATATAGATTCTGAAGTCTCAAAAGATTTCAAGATATTTCATTTAAAAACTTTACACATTCTTTACAAATTGCTTACACTTAATTCATAGTCGGCTGCTATAATGAATAATGCAAGCAATTCCAAATTGGAGGTGAAAACAGATGATGAAATATATGTATAGAGACTTTGATGGTCTTTGGGGATTTCATATGATAGGAGGTTGGCTTGTGGGTATTTTATTTTTGATAGTATTAGTTGTTATAATAATTTATGCTATTAACAAATTTAGCCAATTGTATATGCAGACTAAGAAAAATGGTTTGCAATCTTCCTCACCAGAAGACGAAGCGCTTAAGATTTTAAATATGCGATTTGCAAATGGTGAGATAACTGAAGAGGAGTATGAAAGAAAGAAAAAACTGTTGTTAAATAATAAAGTGGAAAGATAAATAAAAAAGAGGCTGTCACTTCATTTTTTAGACAGCCTCTTCAGTTTTTTATGTTTGTTTTAATCTTTCTATTTCTTGCTTAATTTGCTCTATTATTTCATTTTCATTGTATATCTCTTTTTTGCCGTCTTCATTTGTGATAGAAAATATAACAAATACTTTTCCACCAAATTCTTCTGAAAACTTTTTGTGTGTTTGCGAAAGCCATTCTATCCAATTATGTATTTGAGGCATATGTTCATAAGTAATGGGTTTTATTTGTATTCCAATGTACTTGTTGTTTATTTGAATATAAAAGTCTACATTATATAATCTATCCCATTCATCTGGAGCAGGGTGAATTTTTAAATTCAGCAATCTTTCTATTTTCCCGTAGATGGTTTCTTTTTCAGTGATATACCCTTGAAAAGTGCGGTTTATTACTAATTGCTTTATATAATTTATGCAGTCTTCTTCAGTGACATCGTCAATTTCAGCCTGAATAACTTCAGTTATTTTAACATACAGTTTTCTACCAAGCTCTTTAAGATATTCTTCAGCATCAGAAAATTCTAAATTTTGGGGTTTTAAGATGTTTTCTTCTACAAGCCTTAGATAAGCCTTTTCCCACTCTTCGAGATTTTTAGGCGCTGTTTCTCTAATCCATTTAGCAACAGGACCTACTTTATCTTTTTTGTTTAATCCCCATCTATTAGTTGCCATGTTTAAGATCTATTCTTTTGCCATTGTTAATCAATCCTCTCTAATTTTTCAAATTTATTTTTGTAAGTGTAGAAACTATCTTTATCGGCTAAAGCAAGTCCACTTTTTATTAAGTAAGCATTGATAAAGATTTTGTTTTTAAGGTACAAATAAGCATTTACATTATTGTTTTTTACAGTAGAGTTACTATCGTAGCGCAAAAAAACTTCTTTATTTAACACATAATTTTTTAAGTATTCTACAGCTTCCTTTTCTTTTTCTTTTTTTATTTTTACACCTAATAGTTTTACTTCTAGACCACTGTTAAGTTTAACTGTATCAGCAGAAACTATTTCGGAAACTTTAAAATATTGATTTTTTTTCGGTTCAATTATCTTAGGATCTATTATAGGTGATGCATCTTTGATACGTGGTTCATATTTTACAGCTTTTATCTCAGGAGTTTCGATTTCTTTTTTAATAGTCTCAATCTTATAAAGGAACGAGTTATTAATTGTATTTAACTTTTTATTTATTACTTCTAAAAAATCTGGATTGATTTCATACCCTATTCCATTTCTTTCAAGTTCTAAGGCAACTTTTAAGGTTGTTCCGCTACCTAAGAATGGATCCAATACTGTGTCTCCAACAAATGAAAACATTTTAATTAATCTATATGGAAGTTCATCAGGGAACATGGCTTCGTGTTCAGTTTGTTTTTCACCTTTGAAGTACCAGTGCCCACTAAAGTATTCTTTCCACTCTTCCTTTGTCAAGATTGATTTTTCTTTAATTTCAGGAGACACCTTTGGGGATTTTCCAGGCTTTTTGAATATAAGTATAAATTCATAATCGATTTCTATCATGCCATTTGGTGGATATGGGTAAGAACCCATAACATTTGCTCCACCACTTGTATTCATAGTGGTTTTTTTCTGCCAAATTATTGCTCCCATATAATCAAATCCTATATCTTCACATTGAGCAATTATCTCAGAGTGTAATGGAATTATTTTATATCTGCCATAAACTATAGAGCGTGCAAATTGGTCACCAATATTAATACACAAACGGCGCCCTTCTTTAAGAACTCTAAAACATTCTTGCCATACCCGATACAAATCTTTTAAGTACTCATGAAGTGTTTGACCATATCCTATTTGGTTAGCTACACCGTAGTCTTTTAAATGCCAATAAGGCGGTGATGTTATTATCAAATCAATTGTTTCATTATCTATTTCAGACATATTTCTGCTATCTCCTATAATTATTTTTCCCCAATTCATTTTTTTGTAAGCTCCTTTCCCTTTTCAGCTATGAACATTCTTTTTTTCACAACCTATTATAACACTAAATAATCAATCATTTAAGCTGTTTTACTGCAAAAAATTAAGGCTGCTACACATTGAAAAACATTGGTAGCAGCCTTACGTCTTTCTTTATAAATTTGAAATTAATAATTCTCAGCTCTAATCTCAAAAAATGACTGTGGATGTTTGCAGGTTGGACATACCTTTGGAGCTTCTTTGCCAACATGCACATAGCCGCAGTTTCTGCACTTCCAAACGACAACATCATCTTTTACAAATACCTTGCCGTTTTCAACATTTTCAAGGAGTTTTCTGTATCTTTCTTCATGTTTTTCCTCAACCTTCGCAACAAACTCAAAAGCAATAGCTATCTCTTCAAATCCTTCTTCTCTTGCAACCCTTGCAAACTCTTTGTACATTTCAGCCCATTCGTAATGTTCGCCTTCTGCAGCAGCTTTGAGGTTTTCTTGAGTGTTACCAATTCCGTTTAAGAACTTGAAAAATAGCTTTGCATGTTCCTTTTCATTTTCAGCTGTCTCTTCAAAGATTGCTGCAATCTGCTCATACCCTTCTTTTCTTGCCTGTGATGCAAAGTAAGTATATTTGTTTCTTGCCTGAGACTCACCAGCAAATGCTGCCCATAAGTTCTTTTCTGTCTGTGTTCCTTTCAAATCTTTCATTTCAAAACTCAACCTCCCAACAACTTAGTTATTTTTATTTTTACAATAAGGGCAGATGCCCTTATAGTAGACATAAATCTCATCAACAATAAATTCAGAAGAAAGAGAAGATTGAATAGAATCTGGTTTTACTGAAAAGTCATAAATTTTGCCACAGCTTTTGCACTGAAAATGACCATGCACTGATGTATCTGCATCAAAGCGTGCAATATTTTCTTCAATTGTAATTATCTGCGCAAGTCCTTTTTCTACAAATAAACTTAAAGTGTTGTACACAGACGTTTTTGAAAGTGTAGGAATCTCAAGGACTAAGCTGCTGTAAATCTCATCTACTGTTGGATGAGTTTTGTGGTTTACCAAGTATTCGTAAACTTTAAGCCTTATCAGCGATGGTTTTATTCCCTTTTGTAATAGCTTGCTTTTTAAAAAGGCCAAATCAGAAATTTTTACTTCCCCCTTGTAGATTTAATTTTAGATTGTACTTATTACAATTTTATTATATTTTCAATATTGAAATTTGTCAAGAAAATTTTTTATAAAAAGTAAAGAGGGCTGTGGTTTGAAGCTTCTTTTACCTTTTCAAACAGCCCTCCTTTTAAAGTCGCCCTTTTATATTTTATATACCCTTGCTTCATATGGTTTTAAAACAATTTTTTCTTGAATGTTATCATCTACTTCATAGTTACTTATCAAAAGTTCAGGTTTTTGAGTGAATATTTCTTTTGGTGCTAAAAACTCACTTTCTGCTTCAGAAAAGTTCATGACAACAAGAAGCCTTTCATCTTCATAGTTTCTTGTATATGCAAAGATCTTTTCATCGTCCTCATAAAGCATTTGTACATCACCATATACAATGACAGGATGTTTTTTTCTAAGTTCAATCAATTTCTTATAGTAGTAAAACACCGAATTTTTATCTTCTAAAGCTTTTTTAACATTTATTTCCTTATAATTTGGATTTACCTTTATCCATGGGGTGCCTTTTGTAAATCCTGCGTTTTCAGAATCATCCCACTGCATTGGTGTTCGTGCATGGTCTCTGCTTCTTTTGTTTAAAATTTCTAAAAGCTCTTCGTCTGATTTTCCAAGTTTTTTCATCTCTTTGTACCAGTTGAGTGTTTCAATGTCTCTGAACTCATCAATACTTTCAAACTTGCAGTTTGTCATACCAATCTCTTCGCCCTGGTAAATATAAGGAGTTCCCTGCCATGTGTGAAGCAGGGTTGCCAAAAGCTTTGCAGACTCAACCCTATACTCTTTGTCGTTTCCAAAGCGTGAGACCATCCTTGGCTGGTCATGGTTGTTAAGGTAAAGTGAATTCCAGCCCTTGTCTTTTAAAGCCAAATACCACTTGTACATTATCTTTTTCAAATCAGTCAGTTTCCAGGGTTTTATATTCCACTTGCTGCCGCTACAGTCCATATCCATGTGCTCAAAATGGAAAACCATGTTCAGTTCGTTTCTGTCATACTCTACATACAGCTTTGCAATCTCAGGAGTTACAAATGGAGTCTCTCCCACTGTCATGATGTCGTATTTAGAAAGCACTTCTCTGTTCATTTCCTGAAGATATTCATGCACCCTTGGACCGTTGGCATAGTATTTAAAACCAATCAAACCTCCTTGATTTTCATCTGGGTCATCTGGCAGTCCTTCAACTTTTGAAATGAGGTTTATTACATCCATTCTAAACCCATCTATGCCTTTGTCAAGCCACCACTTCATCATTTTGTAAATTTCTTGTCTGACTTTTGGATTGTCCCAATTGAGGTCTGGCTGCTTTACAGCAAAAAGGTGAAGATAATATTCTCCTGTCAGCTCATCGTATTCCCAAGCAGGGCCGCTGAAAAAGGATGTCCAGTTATTAGGAGGCCCTCCATTTTTGCCAGGCCGCCAGAAATAAAAATCTCTGTAAGGACTGTCTTTTGATTTTCTGGACTCTTGAAACCATTTGTGTTCATCAGATGTGTGGTTCACTACAAGGTCCATTACAATTTTAATTCCTCTTTTGTGGGCTTCATTCAAGAGCCTATCAAAATCTTCCATTGTACCAAACTCATCCATGATGTCATAGTAATCGCTGATGTCATAACCATTGTCTGCGTTTGGAGATTTGTAGATGGGATTTAGCCAAATGACGTCTACTCCAAGCTCTTGAAGATAATCAAGTTTTTCTATTATTCCTGACAAATCTCCAATTCCATCACCGTTTGAGTCATAAAAGCTTCTTGGGTAGATTTGATATACAACAGCTTCCTTCCACCACTTTTTGTGCAAGTCCATCCCTGCTCCTTTCAATAAAATGTGGTATATCATAGTATAACATAAATTTTACAAAAACAGTAGGTATTACTTGCTATACAAAACATTTTCAAGACAAAAGATACTAAACTATTCTTTTGAGGAAAAAAATTTATCAAAAATTAAGCAAGAAGGCTCCATCTTCTGTAAGATGGAGATGAATTACTTTTTTATCTCATGTTGCTTATCAATAAGTGAAATATAAAAAGTAGCAAGTTTTTCCTTGTTTTTATATATCATTATAATTAGGTTTAAAAACCACAAAGCCAAAAGATAGACCGAAAAGTTATTCAAATAGAGATATGCTCCCACAATTGTAAAACCAAGTACTACCATAAAAGCATCCTCTTCAGTTGTTGTACGGCCACCATGCTTTAGCTTTTTCGCTATTAAAAAGAGCAGGGCAAGTACTACCGCATAGAAGAGAGAAACCCTAAAACGAGTTGTAGCACTCCACACTCCAAATGTAGTTGCAATGGATTTTCCTCCTTTAAATCTCAAAAAAGGTGAAAATGCATGGCCCAAGATGGGTGCAATTGCAGCAGGGATAATATATGACTTTGGCAGGTATCCCTTTTCAACAAAATAAACAAGAGGAAAATAACCTTTTGCAAAATCGAGGAATACTCCCAAAAGTCCAATTTTAACTCCAGCTGCCTGAATTAGGTTAAAAGCTCCTGGATTTCCGTCGCCAACCGCTGTTATATCCTTTTTAACAAGCTTTCCAAGCCAGTAGGAGAACATCAGCGACCCACAGAAAAATTCCAAAAGAGTGATTGCAGCAAGCATTTTTATTTACCCCCTACTTTAATTTGTCTTCCTTTCCAGTAGACACTTCTAATAAACTTTACTTGATAAAAAGAGTACAAAATCATTAGTAAAAAATACGCAGTAGGAATAAAGTACAGTATAGGAAGTACAATGCCAAAATTACCTATATATATTTGGAGGTATAATATCTGAATAACATAAAGAATATAGCCTATTAAAAATTTAGTTGCTAAAGGATGATGAGTGTACAGCAAAATGGGTGTTAAGAAACCTGTTAAGACAAGTCCAAAAGTCCACAGGGCGATTAAAATGACTGTTTTTGTATTTAAAAGCTGCATGCTTAAGGCTGCACTTTTTGCAATTCCTTCAAGCTGGCTTTTCATTCCATTTGGGTACATTCTAAACGCAACAGCACCGCATCCTAAAAAATTTTCAACTCTAATGCCATTTTCGCAAAAAAGCTTGCCAAGGCTCAAATCGTCTGTTACTCTGTTGCATATACGTTTGTGCCCGCCAACCTTTTCGTAGTCTTTTCTAAAAACTGCTATACATGAACCATACATTCCTTTGCTCCTGCTCTTTCTTTCATAAGGTGACATAAACGCAAATACACCAAGGATATTTACAATTAAACATAATTTTTCATAAAGCTGCTGTGTTGTATGATATGGTATAACCGAAATTGCACCATTTGTTGAAAAGAGTGTCTTTACAATTCTTTCTATACCATCTTTGGATAATCTCACATCAGCATCTAAAAATATCAGTATATCACCTGTTGAGTTTAAATACCCATTCCAAAGAGCCCAATTTTTACCTGTCCAGCCTGGAGGCAAAGGTGGATTTTTAATTAGCTTCACACCAAATTTTTCAGCGATTTTGCTAGTCCCATCTTCAGAAAAATCATCTACCACTATTATTTCATCAGGAACTATTGTTTGATTTGAAAGGCTTTTAAGAAGGTGAGGCAAGTTCTTCTCTTCATTTCGAGCAGGGATTATAACAGAAATCTTTTGATTGAATTCAAAAAAATCGCCTTTAGTGTCTGTAAGAAAAATTTTTGAGAAAAGAAGAAATCCTGAAGCTATACCCAGAATGAAAAGAGCAAAAAGTATCATAAAAAAATCAGCTCCTTTTTGAAAATGCAGAATGTTAGCCAATTATATTTACTATATTATACATCATTTGTGCTATTATTTGAATGCAACATATATTCAAAAAATTTTTGCTAAATTCAAGTAATACTTGAATTTTTGATGTACTATAGAGATAATATAAGACAAAAGAAAACTTTGTTAGTTGTTTGGACAGTATAAAATCAAGATAAGAAGGTGAACTTTATGTATGATATAATCATTGTGGGTGGAGGGCCTGCAGGTTCCACTTTGGCAAGGTTGCTCAGCAGAAACTATAATATTTTACTTTTGGAGAAAAGGTCTTTTGAAAAATCGGATATTAGGACAAAGTGCTGTGGAGGTCTTATTGCGCCTGACGCACAGTTGATGCTTGCAAAGTTTGGCTTGGGTGTTCCAAAAGAAGTTTTGCAAACTCCTCAATTGTTTGCTGTAAGAGCTATTGATTTTGATAACTCGATAGAGAGGTATTATCAGAGGCATTACATAAATATTGATAGAGAGGAATTTGATAAGTGGTTAATTAGAAGTATTCCTTCACAGGTTGATGTTCTTACAAATTCAATTTATAAATCTTTGGAGATAGTTGGGAACAAAAATATAAAAGTTAAATTCAGTTGGAATGGTAAAGAATATAAAGAGCAGTGCAAGTTACTGGTTGGTGCAGATGGAGCTTTTTCTAAAGTGAGAAGACAAAATTTTAATAACTTTCTCAGTCCCAAATTATATATTGTTATTCAAGAGTGGTTTGAAACCAGTTTTAATTTAGACTATTATGGAGCAATATTTGATAGAGAAATAACAGATTTTTATTCATGGACAATTCCAAAAGAGAATCATTTACTAATAGGAACAGCATTAATGCCTAATAAAGATGCTTTAAAAAAATTTGAACTTTTAAAGGAAAAGTTAAAAATATATGGATTTAAAATTGAGAAAATGACAAAAAGATGTAGTGCTTATATATTCCGTCCTACATCAGTAAGACATATTATAACAGGGAACGACAAAATAGCATTAATTGGAGAAGCTGCAGGCTTTATTAGTCCAAGTTCTGCTGAAGGGTTGAGTTTTGCTTTTAAGAGTGCTTTGGCTCTTGCAAAAGCACTTGAGAGTGGCATAGATGGATATGATAAACGTTACAAAGAGAATGTAAAAACGCTTAAGAAAAGTATACTGTTTAAGAATATAAAGTCAGTCGTAATGTACAATCCTGTTTTAAGGAGATTGGTGATGAAAACAGGGCTTTTAAGTATGGATATAGAAAAGTATTTCTATTAGAATACTTTCAAAATCTCAAAAAGTATGTTATAATATTAACAAACAAAATATTTGCTCCTGACTTAGAGGGCAAAATGGCCTGATAAGGAGGGGAAGTGGATTGGGGAAAGCGAGAAAAAGGCTTGCATCCACCTCTTTTGGCTAAAAAGGTTAAAAAAAGTCAGGAGAGGTGGATTTATTTTATCTAAAAAAGGGAACGGTGAAGTGGATTGGAAAGGCGAATTGGCGTTATTGGAATTGTGGTTGAGAACAGGAAAGAGGTGTCAGATAAGCTCAACAAAATCCTAAGTGATTATGGTGATATTATTGTTGGAAGAATGGGTATACCATATAAAGAAAGAGGGCTTTGTGTGATTTCGCTCATAGTTGATGGGACAACTGATGAGATTGGTGCGCTCACAGGAAAGCTTGGTGCTTTAAGCGGTGTTAAGGTAAAAAGTGCTCTTACTAAATAAAAAATGGAGTGTGATTTTGAGATGTTTAGAAAAGATGAGTGGGAAAGAGCTGAGTTTATAAATGACCAGATGGTTTATGATATCCTTGAAGAGGGAAACAAAAATGTTGATAGAGCGGAAGAAATAATTGAAAAAGCTTTGCAGCTAAATGGACTTGAGCCTCATGAGGTTGCAACCCTTCTTTATATAGAGGACAAAGGTCTTTTGGAAAAGCTATTTAAGGCTGCAAGGCAGGTAAAGGAAAGAATCTATGGCAAGAGGATTGTGCTTTTTGCACCTCTTTACATCAGCAACTTTTGTGTAAACAACTGCCGCTACTGTGGTTATCACAGGTCAAATACTAAGATGAAAAGAAGAAAACTTACGATGGATGAGATACGAAAAGAGGTTGAAATAATTGAATCTCTTGGGCACAAAAGAATTGCTCTTGAGCTTGGTGAAGATCCAAAAGAAGCTCCAATCGAATATGTCATAGATAGCATAAAAACAATATATTCGGTATATAAAGAAAAAGGAAACATAAGAAGGGTGAACGTCAACATCGCTGCAACCACTATTGAAGAATACAGAATGCTAAAAGAAGCAAAAATAGGAACATATGTACTTTTTCAGGAAACATACCACAGACCAACCTATGAATACATGCACCCCGAAGGTCCAAAATCAGATTACGACTGGCATACGATGGCAATGGACAGAGCAATGCAAGGTGGAATTGATGATGTTGGGCTTGGAGTGCTCTTTGGGCTTTATGACTATAAATTTGAGGTTGTTGGGCTAATCTTGCATGCAAAGCATCTTGAGGAAAGATTTGGAGTAGGACCACATACAATTTCTGTGCCAAGGATTAGACCTGCCGAGGGTGTTGAGGTGACAAAAGAAAGGTATCCCTACTTAGTCTCTGACGATGAGTTCAAAAAGATTGTTGCAATAATTCGACTTGCCGTGCCCTACACTGGCATGATTTTATCTACCCGTGAAAGACCAGGTTTTAGAGAAGAGGTAATTGACCTTGGGATATCGCAAATCAGCGCTGGGTCCTGCACAGGTGTTGGTGGCTACACACTTGAATATGAAGGAAAATCCACGGGTGATTTAGATGAAGATCTTGCACAGTTTGAAGTAGAAGATAAAAGAAGTCCTGATGAGGTCATAAGAACTCTTTGTGAGGCAGGTTATATTCCAAGCTATTGTACAGCTTGCTACAGAAAAGGAAGAACTGGGGATTTGTTTATGCAGTATGCAAAAACAGGTGATATTCAGGACTTTTGCACACCAAATGCGCTTTTGACATTTATGGAATACTTAGAGGACTATGGTTCTGAGAAAACAAAAGAGGTTGGAAGAAGGTTGATTTATGAGAGCTTAAATCAGATAAAAGATGAAAGAATGAGAAAAGAGACTGAAAAGAGGTTAGAGATGATAAAAAATGGTGTGAGGGATTTATACTTTTAAAAAAATATCACATTATCTGGAAATTTGAAGAGAAAAGAGGGGATTTTCAACAAGCCCCTCTTTTTTGATTTAAAAGCTCAAAAATTTGTTTTCTTTAAAGTATTCCTGACAATGCCTCAAAAACTTATCCATTGTGTTAGAAATGAATTTATTCTTATGATAAACTATATTAAATTTACGATTGATTTTTAGCCCGTAAACTTTTACTGCTACTACTTTTTTATTTTTTATAGCCTCTCTCACAAAAAGTTGAGATATAAACGAAAGTCCTAAACCACAATGAACAGCATTTATAATGGCTTCAGCGCTGTTAAATATTCCTGCTATATTCCATTTTATGTTGCGCTCGTTCATAACAGCTTCAAATACTTCACGTGTTCCACTTCCTTCTTCACGAATAACAAAATATTGATTTTCAAGCTCGCTTGGTTCAATTATCCTTTTTTGAGCAAATTGATGATCAGAGGGGCATATCAAAACAAGTTCATCATCGTAAATAGGAATTTTTATAATATCATCATTGTTCACAGTTCCTTCAACAATACCCATATCTAACTTGGCAGATTCAAGCATTTTGATTATTGTTGCGGTATTGTTAATTACTGGATGAATATGGGCCTTATCGTGGTAACGCAAAAAATCTCTTATAATCAACGGCAAAATAGCAGTTCCAATTGTCATGCTTGTACCTACTCTTAAGATACCATTTTGAGAAAAATCTGATAACTGTTTTTTAGCTTCATCAACTAAGGCTAATATGTGTGAGGCATATGAATAAAGCTTTTCGCCCTCTTTTGTAAGATGAATTTTTCGCCCAAAGCGTTCAAATAGCTTTACACCATAATATTCTTCAAGTTCAGAGATAGCTTGACTAACAGGAGGTTGGGTCATGTGTAACTTTTTTGCTGCAGCTGTCATACTACCTTTCTCACAGACTGTTAAGAATATTTTCAAATGTCTTAGCGTCATTTTTACCACTTCAATCCATATGTAATTACATATCAAATTTATTTTATTTTAATATTTTACATTGAGATAATGCAAGAGTATACTTTTAAGAGGGAAGACATGAGAAGCACAAATGCTCATAGCAGCGATAAAAGTAATAATATAAGATAATCCAAAAAAAGATTTTGAAACTTGCCATAATATTGTAGGTATCTTAGGGATAAAGAAAAGATATTGCTTGCTGATACTGTGAGTTCACTTGGGGCAATAGAATTTGAAAACTGATGAAATGGGAATAGATGTTGTCGTAAGTGGCTCACAGAAGGCTTTAATGTTCCCAGCAGGTCTTACATTTGTCTCAGTATCCGAAAAGGCATAAACGCAGCATTACGAGAAATTGGCAAGGAGGTGTAATAGAAAATTATGAAGGTTATTGTATCAGAGAGAATTGCCCCTGAAGGGATAGAACTTTTGAAAAATGAAGGGTTCGAAGTTAATGTGAGGGTTGGGATTTCATATGAAGAATTGCTTGAAATCATAGAAAATTATGATGCTCTAATAGTTAGAAGTGCAACAAAAGTTGATGAGCAGATGATAAAAAGAGGAAAGAATTTGAAGGTGATTGCGAGAGCTGGGGTAGGTATTGACAATGTGGATGTTGAAGCAGCTACAAAGCAAGGGATAATTGTTGTGAATGCACCAGATGGTAATATCATGGCAGCTGCTGAGTTGACAATTGGTTTGATATTTAGCATATTTAGAAACATACCTCAAGCTTATATGGCGTGCAAACAAGGGGATTTTCGAAGAAATAGATTTAAAGGTGTAGAATTATATGAAAAGACAGCTGGCATAATAGGTTTTGGTAAGATTGGTGCACTAGTTGCTGAAAGACTTAAGGCTTGTGGGATGAGAGTAATTGCATATGATCCATATGTATCTGAGGAGAAGTTTAGAAAGTTTGGTGTTGAGAAGGTAGATTTTGAGACACTTCTTAGAGAAGCTGACCTGATAACAATTCATACTCCAAAAACTGCGGAGACTTACAACTTAATTTCAGAAAAAGAATTTAAAAAAATGAAAAGAGGTGTAAGAATAGTAAACTGCGCACGCGGTGGAGTTATCAACGAAAAAGATTTGTATAATGCTATTAAAGAAGGAATAGTAGCAGCAGCGGCATTAGATGTTATGGAAAGAGAACCCAATTTTGAAATTGAAAAACAAGATTACTATAACCCTTTGTTGGAACTTGACAATGTTGTGATAACGCCTCATTTAGGAGCGTCTACCCAAGAAGCCCAGGTTAATATTGCTGTATCTATTGCGAAAGAGGTAGTTGCTGTTTTGAAGGGCGGAATAGCTAAGAATGCTGTTAACCTACCTGCCTTCGAGAAGGAAAAAGTAGATGAGATTCTTCCACACCTTGAATTAGCTGAAGCAATAGGTAAGATTTATATACAGGCTGAAAGGACATTTGCGAACAAGATTGAAATAATTTACAGTGGTGAGATTGACCCTAAAATGACTACATGGCTTACCCGAGCATTGCTTAAAGCTTACTTAGAATTTTCTGTTCAAGATACAGTTAATTATGTCAATGCTCAGGTTTTGGCTCAAGAACAAGGCATTGAGGTTATCGAAAGTAGAAAGCAAGAAAGCGGAAAGTTTAAAAATATGATAACAGCAAGGTTTACAACCGAAGAGAAAACATTAGAACTATCTGGCACAGTTTACAACAATGAAGGAAGAATCATAGATTTCTTTGGGTATAAAGTAGACTTCAAGCCTGAAAAGTATATGCTACTTATCCAGAATATTGACAAGCCGGGCATGATAGGAAAGATTGGTACAATTGTCGGAGAGTATGATATAAATATTGCTCAGATGCAAGTTTCAAGAAATAAAAAAGGTGAGAAAGCTGTTATGGTATGTGAAGTTGATGGTATTGTTCCAAATGAGGCGATTGAGAAGCTAAAGAATACAGATGGAATCTTGAGAGTTACCATGGCAAAACTATAATTTAATATGACTGTTAAGAATATTTTAAAATGTCTTAGTGTCATTTTTTACCACTTCGATCCATATGCAATTGCATATAGATAATGCAAAAATATGCTTATTGAGAAGAATTGCAAAAGAAAGGAGAAAAGATATGAGAAGCACAAATGATCACAGCAACAACAGAAGAAGCAATAATAAAGAAGCATTCAAAGAAGTAATCGAACACATACCAGGTTTAGCGCTTGTGAGCATAGTGACAATAGGATCTATATTACTTCAATCGACTACTTTATTTTCTAAAATCATACCATTGAGTTCACTGTTAATTGCTATTATCATAGGAATGATTATCAAAAACACAATAAATCTGCCGACAAATACACAAAAGGGTATCAAATTTAGTTCAAAAAAGATTTTAAAACTTGCCATAATATTCCTTGGTTTTAAGCTAAGCATAAATGAGGTTTTGAATATTGGATGGGATGCTATAGTTGTTATACTTTTTTGTTCTACTTTAACTCTCGTTTTTACCATTTGGATTGGCAAGACGATAAAGGTTCCTATAAAAAGAGCACTCTTAGTGGGAAGTGGTGTTTCAATCTGTGGTGCTTCAGCAATTGCAGCAGTTGACGCTGTTATACAGGCAGAAGAAGAGGATGTTGCTTTTTCTATTGGGGCTATAGCACTATTTGGTACAATTTATATGTTTGGTTATCCTATCTTGTATACACTTTTTCATATGCCTGACCAATTTTATGCTCTTTGGACAGGAATTTCTATACATGAGGTAGCTCAAGTAGCAGCAGCAAGCACTATTGCAGCTGGTAAGTTTGAGGAAATGGCTACAACTGTGAAGATGATAAGAGTATTATTCATAATACCGGTGACTCTTATTCTTAGTTTTATTCCATTAAACTCAGCTAATGATAAAAATAACTCTGAGACAAAACAAGAGAAAAAGGTTACAATACCTTGGTTTGCCGTTTTGTTCTTCTTGATGATTCTCATAAATACAATTTTTAAAATACCTGCTCCTATTCTAAAAGGACTTGTGACATTTGATAATTTGATTCTGACTGCTGCAATGGCAGGCTTGGGTCTTGATATTTCGTTCAAATCAATGAAAAGTATAGGTGCAAGGGCGTTTTTATTGGGAGCAATATCTTCTCTCTTCATTTCTATAATAAGCGGTGTAGTAGTAAAATTGGTGACATAGGATTTGAAAACTTAAAACACTAAATGGGGCTAACGCACAGCCCCATTTTTGCTATTTTGCTCTTCTTCAATTTGTTTTAAAACATGCTCAATCGCAAGCTTTGAAAACGGCTTTCTTATAAATTCAAAAGCACCACATTTTTTAGCTTCTTTTTCAATGTCTGGCTGAGAGATAGCAGAGATTATAATAATGTGTGCTTCTGGCAATATGTTTTTGATAATGCGGGTTGCAGTAAGCCCGTCAATATCAGGCATGGTTATATCAAGGGTTATAATTTCTGGCTTGATGTCTTCTATTTCCTCTATGAGTTGCGATGCTGAAGAAAACTCTGCAACAACCTGGTGTCCAAGCGAAGTGAAGATGTCTTTCAAAATGTGCCTTATAAACTGGGCGTCATCTACAATACAAACCTTCATAACAAATCTCCTCTTTTTGAGATTGTCAAATATTTTCAAGGACACTATAATATATTATAATGCTTTTACTAAAAAAAACAACACTAATTGAATAAAATTTTTTCATCTGAATAATAACTTTGTCATATTAGCAATTTTGCAGGCAAAGAGGTATAAGTATGCTCAGGAAGGAAAATTTAAAGATAGGGAACTACTGTATATATCAAGATACAGATTTTTTCCTGTATGGTACAGATGCTGTGGTTTTGAGCGATTTTATACAGCTTAAGAAAAATGACATTGTGGTTGAATTTGGCACAGGGAATCTGATAATCCCCATTTTGCTGTGGGCAAAAGGTAAAAAGTTCAAAAAGCTTTATGCGATGGAGATTCAAAAAGAGGTTTGCGACCTTGCTATAATGAACAGAAATATCAATAATCTTCAGGATAAGATTGAAGTGATAAATGCTGATTTAAAGGATGCTCTCAAAATTTTTGGTTCTGAGTTTGCAAATGTAGTATTTACAAATCCGCCTTACAGAAAAGTAAACAGTGGTACAATAAATCCCAATATCAAAAAAGCCATTGCAAGACATGAAATTATGTGTACAATTGAAGATGTCATTCGATCTGCAATGCAGATTTTAAAGTTTGGTGGGCGATTCTACATGGTATACAGAAGTGACAGGCTAACAGATGCGCTTTATTATTTGAGACTTTACAGATTAGAACCAAGCCTTATACGTTTTGTTCACCAGAACAAGGAAAAAGAGTCTTCACTTGTGCTGATAGAGGCCAAAAAAGGTAAACAGTGTTCATTGGTGGTTGACAAACCGCTATTTATAGATGAAATGGAATATTACCTTGAGACGCAAAATGGTAGTGAGGATGAAACAAAATGAGCGGAAAACTTTTTATTGTTGGAACACCAATTGGAAATTTAGATGACATGTCAAAACGTGCCATAGACACTTTGAATTTAGTAGACTTTATTGCATGTGAAGATACACGGGTCACCATAAAGCTTTTGAACCATTTTGGGATAAAAAAGAAACTTGTTTCTTTTCATGAATTCAGTCCCAAAGAAAAAGAGCAAATGCTTTTAAATGAACTCAAAAGCGGAAAAAAGATTGCACTTGTATCTGATGCAGGAATGCCTCTTATTTCAGACCCAGGTTATGAGCTTGTCAGAAGGTGTATAGAAGAGGGGATAGAAGTTACAGTTGTGCCAGGACCTTCTGCTTTTGTTTGTGCTTTGGTACTTTCTGGGCAGAACACCTACAGTTTTGTGTTTGAAGGGTTTTTACCCAAAAATAAAAGAGCCAAAAGGGAAAAGCTTGAAAGTTTAAAGTATGAAAAGCGGACCCTCATATTTTATGAAGCTCCCCACAAACTTTTAGATACGCTTTGCCAGATGGCTGAAATTTTTGGAGAAGAAAGAGAGATAAGTATTGTCAAAGAGATAACAAAAGTGCATGAGAGTGTCATGCTCACAAATCTTTCAAAAGCGATAGAGTTTTTTAAACAAAATCCTCCCAAGGGTGAATATGTGCTTGTTGTGAGAGGTTATGAAGATGCTAAAGAAAAAGCACAAGAAGATGATGTTGAGCTTATAAGAGAAAGGCTCAGAGAAAAGCTTTTGCAAGGATTTTCCAAAAAAGAGGCAGCAAAGATGGTTGCAGATGAGCTAAGTATTCCTAAAAACAAGGTATACAAAATCATGCTTGAAAGTGAAAAGTTACATGAAAAAGAATAGAGGACAGAAAGTTTTCTTCTGCCCTCTATTCTTTAAACTTTGCAGATTTTTTTTCTAAGAATTAGCTCTTTTTGAGTTCTTCCATGCAGTCTTTGCAGATATTTTTACCCTTGTAGTAGATAACATCCTTTGCATTGCCGCAGAAGATGCAAGCTGGTTCATACTTTCTGAGGATTATCTTGTCGCCATCAACGAAGATTTCAAGAGCATCCTTCTCAGCAATGTCAAGTGTTCTTCTAAGCTCGATAGGAAGAACTATTCTGCCAAGCTCGTCAACCTTTCTAACAACACCTGTTGATTTCATTTCAAATCTTCCTCCTTTCAACAAATTTCGACATTTTTCTTACATTGCTATTATACCATCGTTGCAATTTTATGTCAAGAATTTTTTAAGACTTTTTACAATATATTGCGTACAAGCAAACAATCGCTTTTGTAGGGTTTAAGTGAACAAACCAACAAAGTTCAAGGCTCTGTAGCATTATTGGTGTTTTTACTGACCAAAATAATCTAATTACTATAAGAAAATAATTGCAATTTTAAGAAATGAACAACTGTAAAATTAATACGCTCAAAAAATCTTCTTTATTCGACAAAATACGACAAAGTTTTCAATAGAGATGAAATGTATCAAAATGTCAATTCGTATGTAAATCAAAAGTGTTCAATAAATGTGCAATTAAGAGTGCAAAAAATTGCGAAAGTGTGCACTATTTATATATTCTTTGAATTTTTTAAAAACGAAATTGTAAAATGTTTATTTTAAGTCTCAAGAAAAATCCAGTTTGAAGAAAGCGAGGAAGTTATATTCTTAGTACATTCTATGCAAGCCTGTGTGCATAAACTGATAAAAAGATAATTAAAAAATGCAAAAAATATTGACAAATCATATTTACTGTTATAAAATTTAAATAAGCAGATTGGCAGAAAATACAATATTGCAATAGGGGAAATAGGTAATGAAGAGAATAACAATCACCGATATTGCAAGAAGTCTCAACCTCTCAAGAAATACGGTATCTAAGGTTTTGAATGGCAGCAGCACTGTTTCAGAAGAGACGGCTATAAAGGTCATCAAAAAAGCAATTGAGCTGGGGTATCCAAAGCTAAAGCCAGAGTTAATTGAAAAAGTAAGGTCAGCAAGAGAGAACAAAAAAGTGGCTATTTTGATAAAGGCTGCTCTTTCTGAATTCTGGATTGACATTATAAACGGCATTTCGAACGAGCTTGGAAAGTTTGGTTATAGCCTATTTTACAATTACATAAGTGATGAAGATGAAGAAGATTTGGTAATTCCTTTGAACATAGCAAATCATGAGGTAGATGGGCTTATTGTGCTCAGCGTGTTTGAAGATGAGTATATGAACAGAATAAAAGAGTATAAACTTCCAACTGTCTATTATGACGCACCTTTGAATGCTGATCTTGAAGATTTGCAGGGTGATGTCATCTTTACAGAGTGTGAGGCAAGTGTTTACAAGCTCACAAAGATTCTAATTGAAAAGGGACTTACTCCAATTGGATTTATCGGTGATATCAACTACTGCAAATCTATTTATGAAAGATGGCTTGGCTTTGAAAAGGCTCTAAAAGACAGTGGTTTAGATGTACAAAAGGAATATTGTATAACAGAACATGTGCCTTTTAGGTACTATGTTCAGGAAGAGGTTGATATGGGCTTGGAAAAAATGAAAAGATTCCCCCGTGCTTTTGTATGTGCAAATGATGATATTGCCATTTTTGCCATAAGATACTTAAAAGAAAAGGGGTACAAAATACCCCAAGATATAGCTATTGTTGGTTTTGACAATTTAAAGAGGTCTGTACTGATTGATCCCCCATTGACAACAGTTAACATAGACAAAGAAGCACTTGGAAGAAGGCTTGCGCAAGCCATTGTAAGAAGAATAGAAAATAATAACCCCATTTTTGAGACGGTAAGATTATCAACTCAAATTATAATAAGAAGCTCATGCTAAGGTCAACGTCAATTGTATCCAAAAGGCAGCAGAAAAGAGGTGTATAAATTGGTTAGTCTTAATGGTAAATTTTTAACAAAAAGACAAATGTTTGTGAGGTTGTTGGTTGTATTTGTTATTCAAATTCTATTTTTGTGGGCTGTGGCTTTTTCACAGCAGGAGAAGGTTTTATCTCTTCAGCAATATCTCAATAAATATAAGGATGTACCAAAGCCAAAGCACACTATTATTATTCCGGCAATTAGCTTTAGTAGCTATGGAGAAACAACGGTAAAAAAGAAAATAGAGCTGGCAGGTCAAAAGGATGTTCTTGCTTGGGAGAAGGAAGGCGGATATGTTGAGTGGAAGGTAGACATTCCCGAAAGTGGTCTTTATAACATGGCAATGCTGTA
The DNA here is from genome assembly GCF_000166355.1 of Caldicellulosiruptor hydrothermalis 108. Classification (NCBI taxonomy): domain Bacteria; kingdom Bacillati; phylum Bacillota; order Caldicellulosiruptorales; family Caldicellulosiruptoraceae; genus Caldicellulosiruptor; species Caldicellulosiruptor hydrothermalis. The sequence continues at coordinate 2,565,712 of NC_014652.1, read as the reverse complement.
TTTGCCGCTTCCGGGCAAGGGTCTTGGCATTGAACTTTCCATTCTGATTGACGGCAAACTTCCTTTTGACCAGGCACAAAAGATTACATTCCCAAGAGTCTGGAAGGACACAACAGGTATCAGAAAAGACAAAAAAGACAATGACCTGCGCCCCAAGACAGATGAGTATCCAATCTGGCAGGAAGAAGATTTTAAGGATACCGAGGGGTTTTATAATAGAGCGTATTACTTTTACTTTGAAAAAGGTGAGCACACTATAAGACTTGTGAATATAAGAGAACCATTTGCAATAAAATACATAAAGATTTATAACAAAGACGAAGTTCCAAACTATTCAGAGGTTTCAAAGAATTACTCAAGCTTGCCAAAGGCAAAAGATGTTCTTGTCAAATTCCAGGCAGAAAAGACATATCTCAAATCAGACCCAATTTTGTATCCGATGTACGATAGAACCGACCCTGCAACAGAGCCATTCCATGTGTCAAAGATAAGACTTAACACCTTGGGTCAGTGGAACTGGAAATACCCTGGCATGTGGGCAAGCTGGAAGTTTGAGGTGCCACAAGACGGTCTTTATAAGATTGTGATAAAGGCAAGACAGAATTTCCAGAGGGGAATGTCCACGCACAGGATTTTGTACATCGACGGCAAGATTCCTTTCAAAGAAGCCCAGGATATAGAGTTTCCGTACAGTATAAGATGGTATATGAAAGTGGTAGGCAGCAAAGATAAGCCTTGTCTTGTATATCTTACAAAAGGTGAGCATGAACTAAAGCTTGAGGCAACACTTGGTGAGCTTTCACCGATACTTACAGAAGTTGAAGAGCTGACAGTGCAGCTTAACAACTTGTATAGAAAGATAATAATGATAACAGGCAGAGACCCTGACCTTTACAGAGACTATAACTTGGATGAGCAGATACCTGATTTGATTGACAGTTTAAATTCAATCAGAAAAGGGCTTTTAAAACAGGCTCAGGACTTTGAAAGGTACACAGGTCAAAAAGGTGGAGAAGCAGAGCTTTTGAAAAGAGTTGCAGAGCAGCTAAAAAGCATGGCGCAGGAGCCAGAAACAATTCCGGCAAGAATAAAAAATCTTAGAGATAGTCTGAGTGGTCTTTCATCCTGGCTTGTGTACAGGAAAGAACAGCCGCTTGAGATTGACTATATACTTGTAGCATCACCGGACGCTAAAATTCCGTCGCCCACAGCTAATCTCTTTCAAAAGATTGTAAAGGAGATAAAAGCGTTTTTGTATTCGTTTGTTGAGGACTACACAAACGTTGGTGAGACATATCAGGGCCAAAAGGTAATAAAAGTATGGGTAGGCGGTGGCCGCGACCAGGCACAGATTATTCGAGACTTGATAAACGACTCATTTACGCCAAGAACAAACATAAAAGTAAATGTGAGTTTGGTTCAAACTGGTGTAATAGAAGCTATTTTAGCTGGTAAAGGTCCTGATATTGTGCTGACAGTGTCAAGAGGCCAGCCTGTGAACTTGGCGGCAAGAGGAGCTTTGGTTGACCTTTCACAGTTTAAGGACTTTGATGAGGTTAAAAAGAGGTTTAACCCGACAGCGCTAAAGCCTTACGAATACAATGGAGGCTGCTTTGCGCTTCCTGTGACCCAGGACTTTTACATGATGTTTTACAGAAAGGATATATTTGATGAGCTTAACATAAAACCGCCGCAGACATGGGATGAGATGTACGCTGTCATTGCAAAGCTTCAAAGATACAACTTAGAAGTTGGTCTTCCCTACCAGAGAATTGATGCCCAGGAAGCTATCGATGCAGGGCTTGGAACAAGAAATTTGTTTCCTACACTTTTGCTTCAGCTGGGAGGAAGTTTTTACAACAAAGAAAAGACAAAATCAATGCTTGACAGCAGTCAAGCTGTTGCAGCATTTAAACAGTGGACAGATTTTTACACAAAATATGGTCTTGAGCTCATATACGATTTTTACAACAGGTTCAGGACAGGTGAAATGCCGCTTGGAATAGCACCGTACACAACATACAATCTTTTGGCAACAGCTGCGCCGGAAATCAGAAACCAGTGGGAGATGGTGCCAATTCCAGGCATCAAAAGACCTGATGGTACAATTGACAGGTCAACTGCAGCCTCTGGTACAGCCACGATAATTTTGAGCAGGGCAAAGAACAAGCAAGCTTGCTGGGAGTTTTTGAAATGGTGGACATCTGATGAGGTTCAGACACAGTTTGGAAAAGAGCTTGAGATGCTCATGGGCACTGCTGCAAGGTACAATACAGCAAATGTAAATGCGTTCCAGAAACTTCCCTGGAGCAAGAAAGAGATGCAAAATTTGATGGAGCAGTGGAAATATGTAAAAGAGATTGAAGAAATTCCGGGAAGTTATTATGTGATAAGAAGCTTGGACAGTGCGTTCTCAGCAGTTATTTATGATGGTATGAACCCGAGAGAAAGTTTGTGGAGATACACAAAGGATATAAACGACGAGCTTAAGAGAAAGAGAAAAGAACTTGCTATGTACAACAAATAAAATTCACTTTTAAGTGAGGTATTGGAAAATGGGATTGATTGAAGATATAAAGAAAAATAAAGCAAGTTATCTCATGATAGCACCGTATATGCTTCTTTTTACTATATTTACTTTAATACCAGTTATAAGCTCAATATTTTTAAGTTTTACAAACTACAACATGCTTCAGCCACCCAAATGGGTTGGCTGGGCAAACTACATAAGATTGTTTTTAGCAGACAAGATATTTATAAAGGTTTTGAGGAACACATTCATATTTGCTTTTTTGACAGGGCCTTTAAGTTACTTTATGTCTTTCATCTTAGCGTGGTTTATAAGCGAGTTTAATCCTAAGATAAGAGCAATCCTTACACTCATATTTTACTCACCTTCGCTTGCTGGCAATGTGTTTTTCATCTGGGCATTTATATTCAGCGGAGATGCGTATGGTCTTATAAACGGCTGGCTTATGAGGCTTGGAATTTTGAAAGAGCCAATCAACTGGCTTCAAGACCCAAATTATGTTCTGTGGGTGATTATCATTGTTCAGCTTTGGCTTTCGCTTGGAGCAGGTTTTTTGGCTTTTGTTGCCGGATTTCAAAACCTTGATAAAGAGCTTTTTGAAGCTGGTGCGATAGATGGTATAAAAAACAGATTTCAAGAGCTGTTTTACATCACCATTCCACAAATGGCACCACAGCTGATGTTTGGTGCTGTCATGCAGATTGGTGCGTCGTTTGGTGTTAGCACGGTTGTAATAGCCCTTGGTGGTCTTCCAACCAGACAGTACAGTGCTGACACTGTTGTGACATACCTTATTGACTATGGAACTGTCAGGTTTGAGATGGGCTATGCATCAGCAATTGCTGTTGTGCTCTTTATTGCGATGCTTCTTACAAACAAAGTAATTGCAGCGATACTGAAGAGATATTCCACAGAATAAAAAGTGATTTTAATCATAAATAATTCGCGAAAGTGTAGGTGAAATATAAAAAATGGCTAAGCTCAATGCAGCTTCTCATAAAAAAGTTAACAGAAGCGTTTATGGGAATGCAGTGATATTTGTAATTCTGTTCATCTTTGGGATGTTTACTGCTCTTCCGTTGTGGTACACGGTGGTATCAGCATTCAAACCGTTTGACGAGATATTCATATTTCCACCAAGGCTGTACGTCAGAAGACCAACGCTTGACAACTTTGTTTTGATGTTTCAGCTTGCAACAAACATGTGGGTGCCGTTTTCAAGATATCTATTCAACAGTTTGTTCATCTGTGTTGTAGGCACAGTTGGGCATATACTTATTGCATCGCTGGCAGCTTATCCTTTGGCTAAACACAGTTTTGCTGCTAAAAAAGCAATAAATGAGATAATTGTGCTTGCCCTGCTTTTCACACCACAGGTAACATACATTCCACTTTACATTGTAATGTCAAGGCTTCACCTTATAGACACATACTGGGCACTGATTCTGCCCGCATGGCAGATGACGCTGGGTCTTTATCTTATGAAACAGTTCATGACACAGATTCCAGACTCTCTTTTGGAAGCTGGAAAGATTGATGGTGCAAACGAGCTTTTAATCTGGTGGAAAATTGTCATGCCAAACGTAAAACCTGCTTGGCTAACACTTACAATACTTTTGTTCCAGCAGCTGTGGAATCAAACAGGCGGTTCTTTTATATTCAGTGAAAATTTAAAGGTTTTGCCAACACTTTTGCAGCAGATTGCTGCTGGTGGTATTGCACGTGCGGGGGTTGGGGCGGCTGTTGCTCTTTTCCTCATGATTCCACCGATAATACTTTTCATAATCTCTCAGAGCAGTGTAATGGAGACAATGGTTTCAGCAGGCATTAAAGGTTAAAAAATAAGGATAAATTTTGCATAAATTTCAACAAATCATGAAAAGAAAAGGTGGTAGCAGGTGAGAATAAAAAAAGTAAAAAGGATAATAGCATTTGTATTGCTTTCCCTGCTCATTGTAACTGTTCCCGGTTATAGCTTTGCGAATATGATAGAGGTGCCGTACTATCAGTACAACTATGACATATATAATTGGGACATACCAAGCGCAGCAGGATATTATCCTTACGAGGTGCTCAGCGGCAGTGACCTTGGGGTTGGAAACTTTCCGTCTCCGCGCGATATGTTTGTAGATAGCAATGACAACATTTACATACTGGATGCCGGGAACAACAGGATAGTGAAGCTGAATAAAGATTTTAAGTTTATAGGTGAAATAAACAAGTTCACGCAAAACGGCAAAGTATTCAAGTTTTCTGACCCGAGCGGTATTTGTGTTGACAAAAACGGTGTTATATATGTTGCTGATAAAGGCGCAAAATGCGTGTATGTTATAAACCAAAATGGGCAGCTTCTAAGAAAGATAACAAAACCAAAGTCTGACCTTGTTGCAGCAAACAAGGATTTTGTTCCGCTAAAAGTGGCAGTTGACAATGCAGGGGTTGTGTATGTTCTTTCGCTTGGAAGCTATGAAGGTGCGTTCATGTTCGACAGCCAGAACAACTTTCTTGGGTTTTTTGGTAGCAACAAGGTTGTTGTAACACTGCAGCTTCTTATAGACAGAATATGGAAAAAGATTCTTTCAAAGCAGCAGAGTGCGTCGATGGTCAGGTACCTTCCTACAGAGTCAACCAGCATTGACATAGGAGATGATGGGTTTATTTACACATGTTCAAACTATGCGTCAGTCAGTGTGGGCGAGCTCAAAAAACTCAATTTCCTTGGCAAAAACATACTTTGGTACAAGAAAAAAGACCAGACACGTGATTTTGGCGACCTTCCAAAGTATTATGGTAAAAGACTTGAAGATTCCTATTTTGTGGACATAAATGTGACAAAGGATGGGTTCATAAACGCTCTTGACTATGAAAGGGGAAGAGTGTTCCAGTACGACCAGAACGCAAACCTTCTTTTCATAATGGGCGGGAAAGCTGACCAGGCAGGAACGTTTAGAGAACCTGCCGCTGTTGAGAGCATTGGAAACACCATACTTGTTCTGGACCAGCAAAAGGCAACAATAACAGTGTTCAAAGAAACAAAGTTTGGCGAGCTTGTTCACAGGGCAACAGTTCTTTACAATGATGGGATGTACGATGAGGCAAGAAAGCTGTGGGAACAGGTAAACAAGATGGATTCAAACTTTGCACTTGCACATGTTGGGCTTGGTAAGGCACTTTTGAGGATGAACAAATACAGCGAGGCGCTTCAGCATTTCAGGCTTGCAAACGACAAGGAAGGGTATTCTGAGGCAAAAGAAGTGCTGAGAAACGACTTTCTCCAGAGAAATTTTGGAGTGATTGCAACAGCGCTTGTACTTGCCATAATTGTCATATACATCCTTTGGAGAAGGCTCAAGAAGCAAAAGAGCGTCGATGAGGAGTATACAAGGAAGATAAGTAAAGAAAAGTACCCTCTGTATGTTATGCTTCATCCTTTTAAGGGATATGAAGAACTTAAAGATGAGAAAAAAGGATCAGTCCTTTATGCAACAATTATAGTTTTGCTCTTTTTTGTAGTTTCAATTCTGCACAGACAGTATACAGGTTTTATATTCAATCCGTACAGACAGGATAGGATTAACGTTATATCAATCTTCTCAGCAACAGTTGTGATGTTTTTCTTCTGGGTACTTTCAAACTGGTCTGTATCAACTCTCACAGAAGGTGAAGGGACATTCCAAGAGATTTGGATTTTCTCTGCATATGCGCTACTTCCATACATCATCTGCAGGCTTTTATATGTGATTTTGAGCAATGTGCTGATAATGGAAGAAGGAATGTTCTTGGCGTTTATAAACATCATAAGCTTGATATGGCTTGTAATTGGTATGCTCTGTGCTATCAAGGCTGTTCATCAGTTTAGCTTTGGCAAAACTGTGGCAACCATGGTTGCAAGTCTAATTGGTATAGCAGTGATACTGTTTATCATGATTCTGGTATTTACGCTGTTTGCACAGCTGTTTGGCTTTATCCAGAGCATTTACAACGAGCTCATACTGAGGATGTAGTAAAGGTCTTAAGGAGGAAAGCTTAAAATGAGCTTTAACAAATTACTGAAAAAAGCAGTGTTGTTTTTGCTTGCTGTGTCAATGTTGCTTGAACAGATGATGTTTTTGCAGGTAAATACGGCATTTGCTGATACAAACTCTTATCAGCTTGTTGCAAAAAATGGAATTTTGGAGTTATATGTCAACCCGAAATATGGATATTTCAAGGTTGTTGATAAAAGAAGTGGCAGTGTATGGTTTTCAAATCCTGAAAAGTGGAGAGAAGACAAAATTGCGGCAGGCAGCACACGCATGCAGATGGCATCCCAGCTTTCAATAAGGTTTACCGATGTTACCTCTACAATTCAGATTGCAAATGCCTATGTCAACTCAGTCCTCAAAAAAGGACTTAAGATAAAAAGAATAAAAGATGGGTTTGTTGCGATGTACACTTTCAAGAAAGAAGGGTTTGTGATACCAGTTGCATACACCATCAAGGATGACTATTTAAATGTGGACATTCTGGTAAACCAGATAAAAGAAACTAAAAAAGATAAATACAAGCTTGTATCAATAATGCTTTTACCGTTTTTTGGTGCAGCTGCAATAGGAGAAAATGGTTACATGGTTGTACCGGACGGCTGTGGTGCACTCATAAATTTCAATAACAATAAAGGGCAGGAGACATATACACAGAGGATTTATGGAGCCGACTTTGGTATTGTTCCTGACTTTCAGGGGTATGTGACTCAGGCTGCAAGGCTTCCTGTGTTTGGGATGAAAAAAGAAAATAGCGGGTTTTTAGCAGTGATAACAAAAGGTGATGGAAAGGCCATTTTGAACGCAAATACAAGTGGTAGCAAGAGCAGCTACAACAACATCTTTGCAGAGTTTGTCATGAGAGAATATGACATGGTGACTTTAAAAGAAAAACAGTGGGATGAGAGGTCTTTCAACATCTTTGAAGAAAAGCTACCAAATGTTGATAAGTTCTCAATCAGATACTATTTCCTTGACTCAAAAAATGCTGACTATGTGGCAATGGCTAAAAAGTACAGAGAATATTTGATAAAAGAAAGAGGATTTAAAAAAGAAGCAGATGAAAAAAGCGTTCCTGTTTACATAGAATTTTACGGGAGTATGAAAAAACCAAAATACATCCTTGGAATACCTGTCAACGCAACAATACCTCTTACCACTTTTGAGGATGCTCAGAAGATAGTAAAACAGGTAAAAAGTATGGGAGTTTCTAATGTTGTTGTGAAGTTTGTTGGATGGATGAAAAATGGTGTATACTACAATCTTCCTCTTCTAACTACGCCCGAAGGGGTTCTGGGCGGAAAAAAGCAACTTGAAAATGTGCTTGAGTATTTCCAAAAAGCCAATGTAAAGACATACCTTGACGTTGACTTTGTTCTGTTTCGCACAGGTACACTTATGTATCTTCGAAACAAGGTTGCTACAAAATCGATGAAAAAAGTGCCTGCCCAGCTTTGGAGATATTCACCGCCAATATTTTACAAGGACGACTCTTACCCGGTTTTGTACCTAATTTCGCCGCGCTATACAAATGAGATAGTCCAAAGATTTTTAGCAAACAGTAACATAAACTATTTTAACAACATATCTTTATCTAGCATGAGCACCATGCTGTATTCAGATTTTGGTACAAGACCTGTTAACAGGTATCAGACAGAAGATGTGTTTTTACAGGCAATAGACAGTCTTTCAAAGAGGTTCAGGAATATTCTTCTTACAAATCCAAACGGGTATCTTTTGCAAAAGGCGAGCGAAATTGTTGATGTGCCGATATACTCAAGCAAATTCCTGATAGAAGATGCAGAGATTCCTTTCTATCAGATGGTTATAAGAGGATATGTTCCATATTCGATGCCGTCAGTGAACTTTTACACAAACGAATGGATGTGGAAGTTAAAAGCTTTAGAGACTGGTTCGGCTATCAAGTTCACATGGACTGCCCGAAACGAAGATGAACTAAAAGAGACATTACTGGAAAGCCTCTACTCATCAAACTACAGGATGTGGCTTGGTGACCTAAAAGAGTATTACAAAGAGCTTTACCCTACTTTAAGGCTTATAAAAGGCAAAGAGATAGTGGAGCATAAGATTATCAAAAAAGGTGTTGTTAAAGTTGTATATGATGGCGGGGTTGAGATTTTACTCAACTACACCTCAAGCCCGCAGAAGATAGAAAATCTTGAGGTTGCCGCACAGTCTTACAAAGTTGTTGTTAAGAGGTGAAATATAAAATGAGCTTTTCAGGTGCTTTTAAAAAGGTATTTAGAAAAAGAAGACTAACTTTGAGAGAAAAAGAGGCAATGTATGGAAGGCTTTTTATTCTCCCATGGCTTATAGGACTTGTCTACTTTTTCATAATTCCGTTTATCACTGCAGTGTACTATACATTTACCAAGATAAGGATTGGCGACAGTGGTCTTGAATTTACATTTGTTGGGTTTGAAAACTATCTTTATGCCTTCACAAAAGACCCGAACTATATACGAACACTCACATCTTCAATTGGCAGTATGCTTTATCAGGTACCGGTTGTTGTATTTTTCAGCATGTTTGTTGCGTATGTGCTAAGAGATGAGTTTAAAGGAAGAACATTTGCAAGAACCATATTCTTTTTCCCGGTCATCATAGCATCAGGTGTAGTGATAACTATTCTGAAAGAAAATGTAATGGGGGATGTTAGCCAGGCAGCATCGAGCACTACACTTTTCAGGGTTGAAAACATTAGAATGATTTTAATAAACTCAGGCGTTCCAATGTGGCTGGGACAGTTTATTGTAAACACAATAAGCCAGCTTTTTGACCTAACATGGCGATCTGGCGTGCAGATACTTCTTTTGATGGCAGCACTTCACAACATTCCAAAAAGTTTTTATGAAGCAGCTGTAATTGAAGGTGCAACAGAGTGGGAGAAGTTCTGGAAGATTACTTTCCCGATGGTATCTCCAACACTTCTTGTTGCAGTCATATATTCAATCATCGACTACTTTACTGACTATGGAAACCAGGTAATGAGAATGGTTGTCACACAGCTGAACAATGGAAGGTTTGAGTACAGCACAACAATTGCAATTGTCTACTTTGCAATAATCATGGTTATTATCCTCATTGTGAATAGGGTAATTGGAAGAAGAGTTGTTTATCTGACATAAAGCCATATAGAGAAGATACACTCAGGTTAGAAATATTTCAAAGAAAAGAGGGTAGGCAAGATGGAGGTTGCAACAAAATCTAAGAGTACAAAGGTGGCAAGGAATTTTGAAATGTCAGGTTTTGGCAGAGCAATATTTAAAAAACGACTGTTTAGCTTTTTGAAAAATCTCTTTAGATACCTATTTATAATTGGTATGAGCTATGTTCTTTTGTACCCTGTTCTGTTTTTGATAAGCAACGCATTCAGAGACAAGGTAGACCTTCTTGACCCAAGCGTTGTGTGGATTCCAAAACACTTTTCAATTGAAAGTTTCAAGCTTGCAAATGAAATCTTGGGCTATGCTCAGTCTATCAAAAACACTTTGATAATTCTCATACCATCTGTAATTATTCAGACCTTTATATGTATGATGGTGGGCTATGGTTTTGCAAGGTTCAGGTTTAAGGAAAGAGAAATTCTTTTTGGCATACTTCTTTTTACTATAATCGTTCCCATGCAGACAATAATAGTACCGCTTTATGTAAAGTTCAGACACTTTGATTTCTTCTACTTTGGCAGGCTCATAGGACTTTTTACAGGAAAACCGTTGACAGTAAACCTTCTTGACACGCCCTGGACCTTTTATCTTTTGAACACATTTGGAATGGGTATTCGCTCAAGCCTTTATATATTCATATTCAGACAGTTTTTTAGAAACATGCCGACAGAGCTTGAAGAAGCAGCAAAGATAGACGGGTGCGGACCATTTTCCACTTTTTTGAGGGTCATGGTTCCAAATGCAACAGGTGCAATCATTACAGTGTTGCTTTTCACTATTGTCTGGCACTGGAACGACTATTATCTTTCGGCAATGTTTTTTACAGATAACTTGCCTCTTTCTGTGATGCTAACAATCTTAAACGAAAGAATGAACCTTTTAAACAACCTTGTAAATGCAAACGACATATATCTTTTGAGGTCATCAGTTTTAGAAGCAGGATGTTTATTGGTAATACTGCCTTTAATAGTTATTTACATTATTGGTCAAAGATACTTTACAGAAAGTATCGAGCGAACAGGGATTGTGGGGTAATACGTACAGGCAACAATCCCTCACAATTTGAGGGATTTTGCAAATAAATAAATCCAATATGAGTAGAGGAGGTATGAGTATGTTTGCATCAAAATTATTCAAGAAGATTTTGGCGTTTTTAGTTTCAATTTCAATGGTGTTGAGTTTGTTTGTTCTCCTAAACAAATCACAAAACCCAGCTCAGGCAGCAACAAAGTTAGGTGATATCTCATTTTTCAGACCAGGTCTAACTCAAGAAAGTTTCAAAAACACTAATGATCTCTTTGCACAAGCTGTCAAAAAGGCAATTGATACTTACCAAAAGAATTACGGTGGAAAAATTAAGTTGGTGTATAGTGATTGGAATAACTGGGACACAAAGATTATAACAAGAATGGCTGCAGGTGACCCGATTGACGTTGTGTTTGGCGGGTCAGGCAATTTCCCGAGATTTTACACAAAAGGGTATTTGCAACCAATCAATAACTATGTTGATCTCAAAGCGCCATATTTGAACTTAAGAGCAATGGACCAGATTTTCAAGTATGGAGGAAAATACTATTTGGCAAGCCAGTACGGTTCTAACCACTTCTGGGTTGTTCTCTACAACAAGGACCTTATGCTTGAAGAGGGCATTGACGAGAGCGAAATGCCGCTTGCACTTTATAAGAAAGGAAAATGGAACTGGGATACATTTGTTGCTCTGGCAAAGAAACTCACAGCTGATACAAACGGTGATGGCAAGGTTGACAGATACGGTGTTGGTTGCTGGTATCCACAGATATTTGTATATTCCAACGGTGTGACATATGTAACTGTGGATAAAAACGGCAATGCAAAACTCAACTTTGACGACCCAAGAGTACAAAAGGGACTCAACCTTGCTCAAAAGGGTATCAAGGAAGGCTGGATGATTACTGACTGGAACACTGCAAGCACAGGGTTAGCTCAAAGAAAGATAGCAATGTACATTGAAAGATGGTACAACTATGATGATCAGAAGTTCAACCAAAAGGTAGAAGATGAGATTGAAGTTGCTCCGATTCCTTTGGGACCAGACAATAAGAGCAAACTCTATCCATTTGAATGTGATGGATATGGAATTTCAAAAGGTGCAAGAAATCCAAAGGGTGCTGGAAAGTTTATAAATATTTTGCTAGAAAGCATTCAGAAATACTGTGATGATCCTGGCATTAAGAGAAGACCAAAATATCTGCAGGATTTCCATACACAGCTTGCAAAATACTCGTTCTATCCAGGCTCACCAGACTCTGTTTTGGGCAACCTTGTATGGGATATAAATGGAGCGCTTTTCAACGCCGCATCAGTTTCATCGGCATTGGCGGGCTTGAAACCACAGGCACAGCAAGCTGTAGCTGAAGCTAATGCAAAGCCTGAAAAACCAGTGTTCAGACCGTTTAAGCCGTTTACCATCGATTTTGAAAATGGCAAAATGGATATGTTCACAATACTTGACACAACAAAGAAGAGCGTAAAACTTTCAATTGTGTCTGGCAAAGAGGCAATCAAAGGCAAATCGCTCAAAGTTGCATGCGACTCTAAAAAAGACGGTGAGTGGATAGACGCTCTGTATACTTTGCCAAGCAAGGTCAAAATATACGGCTGGCACGACTATAAAGTAAGCTTTGATGTAAAACTCTTAAAAGCTCCGCCAAAACCAGGCGACACATACATCTATGCTCAGATTATAAACAGCAACAAGTCTGGCTATAAGTCATATGGCTGGATAACATTCAAACTTGACAAAGCAAACGCCGTTTATCATGTTGAAGGGACAATTGCAGGAATTCCTGACAACTCAACAACAATGGGATTGAAGATTGGCATTCACTGGGGTGCTGATTTTGTAATAGACAATATCAAGGTTGAAGAGGTAACTCAGTAAAAGAGGCTTTTTGCTGGTGAGCACACCGCTGAAGAGAAAAGTAAGGTTATATTAAAGAAGCGGTAAAGAAGCGGTGTGCCCACCGGCTAAAAAATAAAAAAAGGGGAGAGTGCCAGGATTATGAGAAAAGGCTTAAAGATTGCATCTTTAATAGTGAGCCTTGTATTTTTACTTGGGCTTTTGCCGACAGGAATTTTTGGTGCTGTTGAGACATCTGTTCAAAGCTATGTTTTCGACTTTGAAGATGGTACCACAATGACATTCGATGAGGCTTGGGGAGATTCATTAAAATGTATCAAAAAGGTGTCAGTTTCTACTGATTTGCAGCGACCTGGTAACAAGTATGCGCTCAGGCTTGATGTTGAGTTCAACGAGAACAATGGATGGGACCAGGGTGACCTTGGTGCATGGATAGGTGGTGTTGTCGAAGGGCAGTTTGACTTTACAAACTACAAGTCTGTTGAGTTTGAAATGTTTGTTCCATACGACGAGTTTGCAAAAGCAAAAGGTGGCTTTGCTTACAAGGTTGTATTGAATGATGGATGGAAAGAACTTGGAAGCGAATTTAGCATTACAGTAAATGCTGGCAAAAAGGTGAAGATAAACGGCAAGGACTATATGGTCATTCACAAGGCGTTTGCAATTCCAGATGATTTTAGAACCAAAAAGCGTGCACAGCTTGTGTTCCAGTTTGCAGGTCAAAACTGCAACTACAAAGGACCTATCTATCTTGACAATATAAGAATAAGACCTGAAGATGCGTCAAACCTCTCGAAAGAAGACTATGGAAGTAGCGAAGAAGAGGAGATTGTGGAAAACTTTTTCACAGGGGTTACTCTTGTGTATCCAGTGGAAGGCAAAAACTTTGTGTACAACTTTGAAAAAGACACAATGGGATTTTATAAATACTCAGGTGATGGATTTGCAAAGAAAACAAAATCGATGGAGTTTTCGCAGGATCTAAAGACATCAACAAATGCAGGCAGCCTCAAACTCAATGCTAATTTCCAGGGCACTGCGTTTGAAGAAATGAACATTGCTGTAAAGCTTACAGACAAAGAAGGAAAACTTTTTGACCTTGGCAAATACTCTACACTTGAATATACAATCTACATACCAAATCCAGACAAAGTTGCCGGAAAAATCATGTCAGCAAGTGCAGTGGATAGTCCATGGAAGATAATCAAAGACTTTACTGCTCTCAACTATAAAGATAAGACAACATGGAAAGAGATAAACGGAAAAACTTATGCGGTCATAAAGTGCAAGGATAACCTTTACAATGTAAGAGAAAAAGCAGGTGTGCTGGTTTTGAGGATTGCAGGGTCTTATGTAAAGTATACAGGACCCATCTACATTGACAATGTAGCATTAATTGCTGGAAAGAAGGTTGCACCAAAGGTGGAGAGAATATCACTTCCAAATCCAAAGACATACTATAAGGTGAAGATTGAAGCTGAGAGTGCAAGTGATGGCTGGGCGTACAGCGTTGAGAAAGAAAATGCAAAGTTTTCTGGGAAAGGCTATGTTCTGTTGTTTGGGAACAACATGGGCAATACACTCTACAACATAAAAGTTCCAAAGACAGGACATTACATCTTTACTCTTGCGATCTCAACCCTTGGGCTTGTAAAGGATGGTAGTATTGATATCTGGATAGACGGTGATTTGAAAGGCGGAGCAAAAGTTCCAAACGTAAAGGGCAAGTTCCAGGAAGTTGTTGTCAGAAAGAAGATTTATTTAACAGAAGGTGAGCATACAATATCACTTCAAAAATCTGGCGGATACACAATTGCAGTGGACTACTTTGTGATAGAGGAACTTGTTGCGGCAAATAAATCAAAGCTTTCGGTTTCTTCAAAGTTAGTGACGCCAAATCCACACCCAAATGCCCAAAGGCTCATGAATTATTTGGCAAGCATTTACGGTGAAAAGATTTTATCTGGGCAGCAGAGCAGCGGTGAAGGTAAAGAAGTTCAGATGATTTTTGATGTAACAAGAAGATATCCTGCTGTTAGAAGCTTTGATCTCATGGACTACTCACCAAGCAGAATGCAGCGTGGCACAAAAGGTACAGATGTTGATGAAGCAATAAAGTGGTGGAAGAATGGCGGCATAGTTGCATTTTGCTGGCACTGGAACGCACCAACAGGTCTTATAGACCAGCCCGGCAAAGAGTGGTGGAGAGGCTTTTACACAGAAGCTACAACATTTGACCTCAAGAAAGCCATGGACAATCCGAACTCTGAGGAGTATAAGCTAATTTTGAGAGATATAGACGCAATTGCGCAGCAGTTCAAAAAACTGCAGGCTGAAGGTGTGCCAGTTCTTTTCAGACCACTGCACGAAGCGTCTGGCGGTTGGTTCTGGTGGGGAGCTAAAGGAGCAGAGCCGTATATAAAGCTTTGGAAGCTCATGTTTGACAGGCTTGTAAACTATCACAAGGTCAACAACCTAATATGGGTATGGAACGGTCAGGATGCGGCTTGGTATCCGGGAGATCAGTATGTTGATATAATTGCAGAAGATATATATGAGGAAAAAGCTCAGTACTCACCATATACAGAGAGGTTTGTGAAAGCTCTCAAGTACACGAATTCAAACAAGATGATAGCACTTTCTGAGTGCGGAACTATTCCTGACCCGGCTGTACTAAAACAGGAAGGTGTTTCGTGGCTGTGGTTTTCTGTATGGGCAGGAGGCTATGTCATGACAGGCAGCAAATACAATGATGAATGGAACGACAATCACATGCTGCGAAAGATTTACAACAGCGACTATGTAATAACAAAAGATGAGCTACCTGATATAAAGAGCATTCCACTCGAATAGACTGATATAGGTTTTAATATTTGAGATCGATTGTCAGTCTGTGAGAGGGAGGAGAAGTTCAAAAAAGACCTCCTCCCCCTTTTTTGTTCCTTGTGCGAAAAAAAATAATCAATTTTTGGTTTTGACATCTCAAACAATGTCAATTAAAATAAAAGTATAGTATTTTGCATATTCAACATAGTATAAATTATATAGAAGGGTAATATAAATACCCTTTTATTTTTTGTAGCAGGGGGTGTTCTTGTGGCAAAGAACATTGCAAAATCTAAGACATCTGCCACAGCCACCGTTTTGGACCAAAAGAAAGCAAGGTTTGTTTCAAAAGATACAAGGGATAATGAATTCAAACAGAATTTAAAAGAGCCATTGATAAAACCTGAAAAACCTCTTGTGCTGGCAGATGCAAAAAAAGAAAAGAAAAAATCAAAAGATAAAAAAACAACTAAGAGGGAGAATAATAGTTATTTACATAGATTTTGGAGAGCTATATCTTCCAAGGTAAAACCAGCGATAATTAAGAAAACCCGCGTTTTCAAAAATAAACCAGAAAGCTTTGTTTTTTCTCACAAGCATTTCAGAAAAAATCCTCTAAAAAGTATATTAGAGGAGATATTAAGAATAGTTATTGGGCTGAGGTTCATTGGAAATATAAGAAATTCAAAGGAAGGTATGCTGAAGCTAAAGATATTTTCCACACTGGCATTTATGATTTTTATGATTTTTGCTTTACATAGAATTCCAAGTACATACCAGAAAGCTTATGCAGTTTTACTCAATGGAAGCATTGTAGGATATGTAAAGGACAAAACAGAGGCTCAAAAACTTTTCAGTAACTTGAAAAAAGAAATTTCAAGCAAGCATGGAACGGACGAATTTGTTTTTCAAAACAAACCTCAGCTAAAGGAAATTCCGCCTGGCCAATACAAAAGTACAAGTTTGGATAGTCTCAAAAACACCATAATAGAAAAAGGTGTTGTGCTTGTAAAAAGGTATGCGCTTTTTGTAAACTCAAAAGCTTACATGGTATTTGAAAATCCTCAGATACCACAAAAAGTCTTGCTTAAACTAAAAAGCGTTTATTACAAAAATGAGGCAGCATCTGCAAGATTTTTAGAAAAGGTTGAGATAAAGCCTGTGTATGTAAAAACGAGTGTGTCAGTTGCAACTGAAGATCAGGCGCTTACCAAGATAATGTTTGGAAAAGATGAGGTAATTGAGTATACTATCAAAGAAGGAGATACGCTGTGGGATTTAGCCAGAAAATATGATATCTCTGTGGATGATATATTTGCCTCGAACCCGGGCCTCACTGAAAAAATAATGCCAGGGCAGAAGATAAAACTTTCTAAGATGACACCGCTTATTAACGTTGTGCTTGAAAAGGAAGTGGAGTTTGAGGATATTCTGCCCAAGCAAGTAAAAGTTATAAAATCTGAGAACTATTATACAACACAGACTATTGTAAAGCAGGAAGGGAAAGATGGAAGGGCAAAGATAAAAGCTAAGATTGTGTACATGAACGGTCTTGAGTATGACAGAAAGATACTTTCCCAGCAAATTTTGCAAAGACCAGTTGACAGGGTTGTAGTTGTTGGAACAAAAAAACCTCCAAGATATTTTGCAACAGGAAGATTTTCGTATCCTGTATGGGGGCTACTTACATCGCGATTTGGATACAGAGGGAGAGAATTTCATGAAGGGATAGACCTTGCTGTTCCGTGGGGTTCAAACGTGTATGCAGCAGATGGTGGTGTTGTTGAGTTTGCCGGGTGGTCAGGTGGTTATGGCAAGCTCATTATTATAAATCACCAGAATGGCTACAAAACTTACTATGGTCATCTTAGCAGGTTTTTGGTAAGCCCAGGACAGAAGGTTGCAAAGGGGCAGCTTATTGCCAAAAGCGGGTCAACTGGCAGAAGTACAGGTCCTCATCTTCATTTTGAGGTGAGGAAAAATGGCGTGCCACAAAATCCGCTTGTGTATCTGCGCTAATAAAGGAATTTCAAGTACAAGTATAAAAAAAGGCTGGTTGATGCTTCAAAAAAGCGACAAACCAGCCTTTTATTTTTACCAGTCAATTTCAATTTCATATTCAATTGGGTCTTTCACGCCCACTTTTTTGAAAGCTTCAATCCGCTCTGTGCATGTTCCGCACCTGCCACAGGCTTTTTGACCGCCTTTGTAACATGACCATGTCAGGCTATAATTTACTCCAAGTTCAAGACCTCTTCTGAGTATGTCTTCTTTTTTCATATCAACATAAGGTGCTTCAAGCTCAAGACCTATATAGTCAGCAAGATATAGTGCATTTTTCATTACCTCAACAAACTCTTTGCGACAATCAGGGTATATGGGATGATCACCTGCGTGTGCGCCATAAAACAGCTTTTTTGCCCCAAGCGATATAGCATATGCTGCAGAAATAGAAAGCAAAACCATGTTCCTGTTTGGAACAACTGTCTGTTTCATGGTGCTGTCGGTGTAATATCCCTCTGGCACATCCCAGTCAGGCGTTGTGAGTGCAGATGGTGCAAGCTCTGCAAAAAATGAGATATCAACAATCTTGTGAGGGATGGATAAAAGACTGCATGTCTTTTTTGCAAACTCAAGCTCTTTTGAATGTTTTTGTCCGTACAAAAAACTTATTGCAAAGACTTCATAGCCTTGACTTTTAACATCATAAAGAAGTGTTGTTGAGTCCATACCACCAGATAAAACAACAACAGCTCTCATTTTTTCAAGCTTTTCACTCCTTTGCAGCAATAACATCAACTTCTATAAGAGCACCTGGCAAAAGCTTTGCCTCAATGGTTGTTCTTGCAGGGAAATTCTGCGTAAAGATTGTGGAGTAAACTTCGTTAAACTTTGCAAAATCCTCAAGTGAGGACAAATATACATTTACTTTGACAACATCTTCAAAAGAAAATCCAGCTTCTTTCAAAATAGCTTCAATGTTCTTGAAGACAAGCTGTGTTTGAACTTTTATATCGTCACCTTCTATTTTCCCAGACATTGGGTTTATGGCAAGCTGTCCTGAGACAAAAAGAAGATTTCCAACCTGCACAGCATGCGAATACGGTCCAACTGGTTTTGGAGCATCATTTGAAACTATACATTTTTTCATTTTAAAATCACTCTCCTTGAAAAATTTATTCAAGCTTGCTGCCGCAATAAGGACAGTACAAAAAAGTCTTTGAAACTCTTCTTTGACAGTTCGGACAAAAATCAGACCTTTCATCATCAAATCCATATGAAGTTTCAAATTTTCTAAAAAGCTCAACATCGGCAAGGGTAATTGGAGTGTCAATTCCACGTTCCAAATCATGAGCAAGTTGCTGATTTGTAATTATATAAATTCGATTGCAACAGCTTGTTTGCAAAAAATACCTAACATTCCACCTGAAAAGCGGAATAAAGAAAAAATGAAAATAGTTATAAACTTTAAGCAAAGTATGGTTTCCTTTTCTTGAGCAAAAAGGGCAAATTGTCACATCTATTTGCCGTATAGCTTTTGCTTTCTCTTCAATGCCAAATATACCTATAAAAAACATTCTTAGTATATCCAGCTCCTCAAAAATCATTGTTCTTTTTGTATTTTATCATTTTAAGTTTTGATTTTAAAGATTTGTGATATAATTTTATTGCAGCTTGTAAAGTGCACATTAAGATTTGTGAGGAGGGTGAATGCAGAGGTGAAGGTAATATTTGTGGGTAAAAATAAAGAGGTTGAAGTAAAAGGACCAAAGACAGTTATAAATCTTGCTAAAGAACTTAATATAACTTTAGAGGCAAACGTGTTCATCAGAAATGGCGAGATAGTTGCACCTGATGATATTTTAAATGATGAAGACACAATTGAGGTTATCTCAGCTGTTTCAGGTGGTTAGAAGTTTTGAAAGGAGCTGAAAAAGGCTTTGAAGTGTGTGAGATGTAAAGGAAAGGGCATAATTTATCTCAAACGCCACAATGCAGCTTTTTGTCAGGATTGTTTTTTATATTATTACAATAATCAGGTAAAGAAAAATATAAAAAGGCACAAGATGTTTGACAAAAAGGATAAGATTTTGGTGGTAATTTCCGGCGGGAAAGACAGCATGGCTCTGTGGCACATATTGGCAAGCGAAGGGTACAATGTCACAGGGATGTATATAAACCTTGGAATTGGCCAGTATTCTGACAAATCACAGCAGGTTGTGGAAAGCTTTGCGCAAAAAAACGGTCTTGAGCTTATTGTAAAAGACATTAAAAAAGAGTATGGGCTTGACATATACAAACTTTCAAAGCTTTTAAAAAGAAGCACATGTTCCATTTGCGGTTCAATAAAAAGATACCTCTTTAACAAAGTAGCATATGATGGCGGGTTTTCAGCTGTTGCAACAGGACACAACCTTGACGATGAAGCAGCAACGCTTTTGGGAAATGTACTTTCGTGGGAAGAAGGATATCTTGCAAGACAGTCGCCTGTGCTTGAATCCACCCATCCAAAACTTGTAAAAAAAGTAAAGCCGCTTTATACTCTTACAGAGCGTGAAAACTTGTTTTATGTTCTTATAAACAAAATAGAATTTTTGCACGATGAATGTCCGCACGCAATTGGTGCTAGGTCAATTTTGTACAAAGAGGTTTTAAACAGGCTTGAAGAGGAAAGCCCGGGGACAAAACAGCGCTTTATAACAAGCTTTCTTGAAAAGGGAAGAAGACATTTTCAGGATGTTCAAGAGAAGCTTGAACTGAAGGAGTGTAGCATCTGCGGCCAGGTCACAACAACAGAGGTGTGTTCGTTTTGCAGGTTTGTGAGGCTGTCAAACCAAAATACAGAAAACTAAAAGGGTTGCCAAAACTGATGAATCCAAAGCGGATGGAAATTTCTTGGCAACCCTTTGATTTTTCACACTCCTCTGCTATTCTCTGGCCAGATTATCTTATGAAGCTGAAGCTGGACCCTTGCGTCAAAAAGCCCATTTTCAAGCACAAACTTTACAATCTCCCTTGGTTCTATTTTGCCAAAAACTGGGCTGAAAAAGATGTTGCACCTTGGCTTGAATGTCTTTATTATTCTTTCCGCAGTTTTTAAATCTTCATATGTGCTAACAACAAACTTGAGCACATCTTTTTGACCAAGAAAGTGGATGTTGTCAACAATCATCCTGTCTTCCATACCGCTTGATGGGCACTTGTAGTCCATGGTGATAATAGCATCTCTCGGCACATGCTTTATGCTGACAGAACCATTTGTTTCTATGTTTACTTCAAATCCTTCGCTGATTAACCTGTCTATCAATAAGTAAATGTAAGGCTGGATAAGAGGCTCTCCGCCTGTGAGTGTAACTCTTTTAATCCCTGTTGAAGTGATAAAGTTCATGAGATTATCAATATCAATTTCTTCGTATTCTGGATTTTCATTTGCATACTTTGTATCACACCAAGAACATCTAAGGTTGCATCCTGCAAACCGCACAAACACGGCAGGATATCCACTTCTTATACCTTCTCCTTCAATGCTCACAAACTTTTCAACTACGTTGAATTTAATAGGATTTTCGCTTTTAATGTATAAATCTGACAATTGATATCTTCACCCTTTTTTATTAAAATTTAGTATAAAATTATTGTATTAAAACTTAGGATAATTCAAGAATTTCTACATCAAGTCTTGAAAAGTGCTTTTTATCAAAAGTAAATATCTTATTATTTCCTAATTTAACCATATGATGAAAAAGGTATGCATCAATAAAATCAACGTTGTATTCTTTGTAGCTTTTGAGTGCAAACAGAATAACGTCTCCTTCTTCTACTTCAACACCATCAGCACATATAAAAGCACTCAGGATATCAGCTATTTGGTTCTTTGGTATCTTATAAAACGATTCTAAAGTCCATACAACTTCTGCAATTGTAATAGGTGCAACAAGTAATTTTAATTTCCCCTGTTCTGCCTCAAGCATAATTTTTTGAGCTTTTTTAAATAATTCATGGTGGTCTTGCAAAAGATATCTTAAAATGACATTTGCATCAATCCAAACTTTTTTCATTCTAGCTTCTCCTTTACTCTTTTGCTTACCCAAATTTCTTTTGTAATATTTGCTTCATGTTCCAGATCTGTAAACTCAATTGATGATTTCAAAGCCCCTCCAAGCTCTGATAGTTTCTTTTTCTTTATTACTTCAATTATAACCTTGCCATCATCCTGCACGGTAAAAAGTACACTATCACCTATCTCCCCACCAATAATTTTCCTTATCTCAGCTGGCAGTTGTAGCTGACCTTTTCCAGTAATCTTTGATCTTGCTTGTATCATGAAAACACCTCTAAGATAAGTTGTTCTTACCTTTATTATAATCAATGATATTTAAAATTTCAATGACTAATTAGATGAATCAGTAAAATGTTATTATAAATACTTTTTTGATTCTTTCAAGTATATTAAATCTAAAAACTCACAAACTACTCATTCTTGTTGCGATTAATGGCTCAAAAAAATCCATTCTTACTGTTTTAGAAGGTTCTCAAGATCTCCCAATACAACATAAAAAAGAAAAGACTAACAAACAGACTCAAGAATACACCTAAGCTCAACTGATATGACTTTTGATCAAAATGATAATTTATGCAATTAAACTTCTAAAACTTTGCATGTTTATAAGCAATAAAAAGTCCTGTAAATATGCTTGACTTAAAGACCTAATAGAATTATAAAAAATATAAAACCTTTTGCATGTGGATGATTCAAATGAATTATATGGAACTTTACAGCAAATTATTAAATAAGCTAATTCAAAACAACAAAAACGGATATTGGCTTTTGAAAAGTGGGATATTGATTGGGAAAAACTATGTTAAGTATTTTCCAGACAAAAGACTTCCAAGGTCGTTTCAGTATCTGCACAAAATAGTCTTTGATTGGACTTACAAAGGAATTGCAAGTAAAAGTAGTGTATGGGTAAATCTATTTGCTCCAAGTGAAATTTTACTTGCTTTTGGCTTCAATCCCATCTTTGTTGAGGCAATTTCTGCGTTTTTATCAGGACTTGATGTGGAAGACGAGCTCATCTTGAAAGCAGAAAGCCAGGGAATAAGCGAAAGCTTTTGTACTTTTCACAAAGCTTTTTTAGGTGCTGCAATTTCAAATCTTTTAAAAAAGCCGAAATTCTTGGTTGCAACTTCAAGTATCTGCGATGCCAACCTAAATACATTTAGATTTTTGTCTGAGACTTTAAAACTGCCATTTTTCTTTTTAGATGTTCCCTCTGAAGATTCCAAAGAGGCAAGGCAGTATTTAAAAGCACAGCTGAGCAGTATGATAAACTCCATAGAAAAGCTGACAGGTCGAAAACGTAATCTTGACTATTTAGTCCAGATTATAAAAAAAGAAAATGCGACAAGAAAACTTATAAAGGAAAGCTTACAGCTGAGATCAACAAAAAACATTAAAACCACACTTACATTTGAGATGTTTATGCTCTATCCTTCGCATGTGTTCTGTGGCACTGACCAGGCTTTGAGGTTTTATCAGATGTTTGTTGATGACCTGAAAAACTCAGAAGAAAGAGACGGTAAAAGTATTTTCTTTATACACACACTTCCTATATTTGAAGAAAATTTTAAAGAGTATTTCAATTTCAGTAGCAGAATAAATGTCCTTGGGATGGACCTAAATTTCGACTTTTTAGATGAAATAAACGAACAAGATCCAATAGAAGCAATTTGCGAAAAACTTTTGAAAAATCCATACAATGGTGATTTTAAAAGAAGATTTGAGCACATCAAAACATTAATAGAAATTTTAAAGCCAGATGGAGTTTTGCAGATATGCCAGATGGGATGCAAACAGTCCATAGGATGCTCAATGCTTTTAAAATCGAACATTGAAACTCTGGGTATTCCATTTACCTCTATAGATGTAGATTGCGTTAACAAGAAGAACAATGGCAAAGAACAAATAAGAACTCGGCTTGAAGCATTTTTAGAAAGAGTCAAATGAGGAGAGTGGCGATGAATGATAGCCTATGTTTGCAAATATACTCCCGTTGAGCTGATTAAAGCTTTTGGTGAAGAAGTTTATAAGTTAGAGCCAAAAGTAGCATCGGTTGAAAATGCAGAAAGGTTTTTGCACACAAATCTTTGCAGTTTTAGCAAGGCAGTTTTGGAGTACATATTGCAAAATGATATAAAAAGAGTTGTTCTGACAGCTTGCTGTGATAGTATGAAAAGAGTATATGACGTTTTAAAAGACAAAATGGAATTTATAGATATCATTGACGTTCCACGGATGGATTTGCCTCAATCAGTTGAATATTTCTCATTTGAGCTAAAAAGGTTTAAAGAGAAGCTTTCGCATTATCTGAAAAAAGAATTTGACAAGGAGATATTCGAAAGTGAAGTAAGAAAGCTTACTAACAATTACAAAAATGAAGAGTGTGAAATAGCAATTTTAGGAGCACATGCAGGAGAAGATGTTGTGAAGACAGCTACCGAACTGTCAAATGGAAGGGTGTTGAATCTTACTTGTTCAGGACCGCGAATTTGCTTGCAAGATAATAAGTTTGATGGTAGTATTGAGGACTATGCAAAAATTCTTTTAAGCCTTCTGCCATGTATGAGAATGAATATGGAGAGGGATTTTTTAAATAAGAATCATTACAAAGGAATTATTTATAACACAATAAAATTTTGTGATTTTTACTCATTTGAATATGCAAAGATAAAAGATAGGCAAAACGTTTTAAAAATTGAAATGGACTATAGCCAAGAACTTTCTCAGCAAATTGTAACACGTATTGAAGCATTTGTAGAAATAACAGAAAAGCCTCAAATAAAATCTATGGAAAAACAAGGCCGAAAAAAATATTTTGCTGGTATTGATAGTGGCTCTACCTCCACAAAAGTTGTGATTATTGATGACAGCAAAAACATTTTGAGCTATTTTATTACAAAAACGGGATTTGATGTTATAAAAAGTGCCAAGTCTGCCCTTGAAAAGGCTTGTGAACTTGCAGGTTTGAAAATAGAAGATATTGGTTTTATTGTCTCGACTGGTTATGGGAGAATTAGCATACCATTTGCCAACCTTCAAGTGACAGAGATTACCTGTCATGCGAAAGGGATACATTTTCTTTTTCCATCTGCAAGGACCATAATAGACGTAGGCGGACAGGACAGTAAGGTTATAAAAATAGACCAAAACGGCAATGTGGTTGACTTTGTCATGAATGACAAGTGCTCAGCTGGCACAGGAAGGTTTATAGAATATATGGCAAGGGTTTTAGAGGTTCGAGTTGAAGAGTTTTCAAAATGGCAAGAAGGTAAAGAGGATCTGACAATTTCAAGCATGTGCACAGTGTTTGCAGAGTCAGAGGTTATAAGCTTGGTAGCTCAAGGGAAAAGAAGAGAGGATATAATAAGAGCTATAAATAAGGCTGTGGCAACTAAAATAATTTCACTTGTAAATAGAGTAAAGGCTGAAGAAGACTTTGTTTTCACAGGTGGTGTTGCAAAAAACAAAGGCATTTTTTCAGAACTTGAAAAAAGATTGGGGCTAAAACTTTTTACTCCTTTTGAACCTCAAATAACAGGAGCGCTGGGTGCGGCTTTGATTGGGCTTGAAAAAAGAGGGTAGAAATTTTCCCGCTTGACATGCAACTTTTGCAAGAGTAAAATATAATTCGCATTCGAAATATTTGTATCAAAAATATTCGAATAGAAATAATTTGCTATGTGGTGGTGTTAATGGAATTAAGAGAGAAAAAGATTAGGTTGTTAAGGCTTTTAAAAGAGGTGTCTATCAAGATACGGGAGGCGCTGAAATACAGGGGTGATGAGGTTGAGATACCTGCCTCTCACTGGATGATGATGAGTATCCTTGATAAGAACGGTAAGATGAAAGTGGGGGATTTGAGCAGCATCCTTGGCCTTTCAAACAGCACAGTGTCAGGGATACTTGACAGATTGGAAAAGCAGGGATTTGTTGAAAGAGAAAGAAGCACAGAAGATAGAAGAGTTGTGTGGGTTCAGACAACTCAAAAGTTCAAAGAATGCCTTTATATGCACTTTAAAGAGGCAGAAAAACAGTTTGAAAATTTACTTAGCAAAGCAACAGAAGATGAGATAGACAAAGTGCTTGAAGGTTTTGAAACACTCAAAAGAATCTTGGAAAGATAAAAACTCAAAATATAATAGCAAAAGGGTGATTGTAAATTGAAGAAGGTTTTGAAATATCTCAAACCTTACACGCTACTTGTTTTAGCAGCAATTTTGTTTGTATTCATTCAAGCCATGAGTGAGCTCACGCTGCCAGATTATATGTCAAAGATAGTAAATGTGGGGATACAGCAAAGCGGTATCGAAAATGCAGTGCCTGAGGCCATAAGAAGATCTACCATGGAAAAGGTAATTTTGTTTGTTCCAGAACAAAAGAAAGATGATGTTTTGAACATGTATGAACTTGTAACAAAAGACTCTAGCAATTACAACTATTATCTCAAAAAATATCCTATTTTGTCTAAGGAAGATGTCTATGTATTAAAGACAAAAGAAAGGGACAAGATTGATAAGGTAAATGTTGATTTTGGCAAGGCGATTTTGGCTGCTTTTGGCATTGAAAAGATGATGTCAAGTGCAAAAGGCGAAAGTTTTAACTTTAATGGCAGGCAAATACCAGCCGGGGTAGACCTTTTTGTTATCTTAAAACAGCTTCCACAGCAGCAGGTTATGCAGATTCAGCAGGAGATCAACAAAAAGTTTGCATCGCTTGGCGACAGTATGATAGTTCAGGCAGCAGCTTCTGCAATAAAAGATGAGTACAAAAAGATTGGAATAGACATAGGCAAAATACAGACTTTTTATATCATCAAGATGGGTCTTCTGATGCTTCTTTTGACGTTGATTTCAGCAATCTCCACCATTTTAGTTGCTTTCTTTGCAGCAAAATCTGCAGCAGGCGTTGCAAGGGATATGAGAAAAGATGTGTTTTCTACAGTTGAGAGCTTTTCAATTGAGGAGTTTGACAAGTTCTCAACAGCATCACTCATTACAAGAACAACAAACGACATCATGCAGATTCAGATGCTTCTTGTGATTTCAATCAGAATGATATTCTTTGCACCTGTAATGGGAATTGGCGGTGTGTTCAAAGCTCTTTCAAAGAGCCATTCAATGTCGTGGATTATTGCGCTTGCTGTGATTGTTCTTCTGGGACTTATAATGATTTTGTACGCTATTGCAATGCCAAAGTTTATGATTATGCAAAAGCTAATAGATAAGCTAAACCTTGTTGCAAGAGAAAATCTGTCAGGTATCATGGTTGTTCGTGCATTCAACGCACAGAAGTTTGAAGAAGAGAGGTTTGACGAGGCAAATAGGGATCTTACAAAAGTAGGTCTTTTTGTTAACAGGGCAATGGCAGTGCTTTTCCCGTCCATGATGTTTATCATGAACGGTGTTACTCTCTTGATTGTGTGGGTTGGAGCTCACTATATTCAAAATTCAAGTATGCAGGTTGGCGATATGCTTGCGTTTATGCAGTATTCTATACAGATAATCTTTTCGTTCTTGATGCTTTCAATGCTCTTTATTCTTGTTCCAAGAGCTGCTGTTTCTGCAAGACGTATTGAAGAAGTTCTTTCAACAGAGCCTACAATTAAGAATCCTGAAAAACCTGAAAAGTTCAAAGAAGATATGAAGGGTATGGTAGAGTTTAGAAATGTATCATTCAAATACCCAGGCGCAGAAGAGTATGTTCTGCAAAATATAAATTTTAAAATCTTGCCTGGTCAGACAGTTGGAATAATTGGTAGAACAGGAAGTGGCAAGAGTACACTTGTAAATCTTATTATGAGATTTTATGATGCAACAGAAGGTCAGGTTTTGGTAAACGGGGTTGATGTGAAAAAAGTAAATCTTGAGGATTTAAGATCAAAAATTGGGTATGTTCCTCAAAAGAGCTGGCTTTTTAGTGGTACTATTAAATCAAACCTCAAGATTGGCAACGACAATGCAACAGATGAGGATTTAAGGCAGGCTGCTGAGATTGCACAGGCACTTGAATTTATAGAGGAAAAGCCACAAAAGTTTGATACAGAAATTTCACAGGGTGGAACTAACGTTTCAGGTGGGCAAAAACAAAGACTTTCGATTGCAAGAGCGCTTGTCAAAAACCCTGATATTTATATATTTGATGAGAGCTTTTCGGCTCTTGACTTTAGAACTGAACTTAAGCTCAGGAGAACTTTGAAAGAAAAACTTAAAGACAAGACAGTAATAATAGTATCTCAAAGAATTGCAACCTTGCTTCACGCAGACCAGATAATTGTGCTTGAAGATGGGAAAATTGTTGGTATTGGCAGGCATGAAGAACTTTTAAGAAGCTGTGAAACTTATCGTGAAATTGCTCTTTCACAGCTTCCAGAGGAGGAATTGCTGGCATGAGTGAAAGACAGACTGCACCTTCTCAAATGCATATGAGAAGACCAAGAAGACATGGCCCGGGACCTATGGGACCTGGGTTTGTGGGTGAAAAACCCAAGGATTTTAAAACTGCTATGAAAAAGCTCATAAGGTATCTATCTGCTTACAAGGTTTCACTTGTTGCAGTGATGGTTCTTGCAATGTTATCTGCTGCCTTTTCAATCGCAGGACCTAAAATCCTCAGCAAAGCCATCACAAAGATATTCGAAGGCATCATGAGCAAGATAAGCGGCACAGGCAGCGGCATTGACTTTGAGTATGTTGGTAAAATCATTTTGATTTTGCTGGGGCTGTATATTGTAAGTGCTCTTTTTGGCTACATTCAGGGATGGATAATGTCTGGTGTTTCAATGAAGCTAACGTACAGGCTCAGAAAAGAAATCTCACAAAAGATAAATAGACTTCCATTGAAATACTTTGAAAGCACAAACCAAGGTGAGATACTTTCAAGAATCACAAACGATGTTGACACACTCACACAGACATTAAATCAGAGCCTCACACAGATAATAACCTCAACAACATTAGTCATCGGTGCACTTGTAATGATGCTCAGCATAAATGTTCTTATGACAGTGGTTGCGCTGCTTATAATTCCACTTTCTTTTTCTGTTGTTGCGCTGATAATTGGCAAATCACAAAAGTTTTTTATGCAACAGCAGGAATATTTAGGACATGTAAACGGGCAGGTTGAAGAGGCATACGGCGGGCATGTTGTTATAAAAGCATTTAATGCGGAGAAAAAGACAATTGAAAAGTTCAACTTTTTCAATGAAAAGCTCTACAATGCTGCATGGAAATCACAGTTTTTGACAGGTGTCATGATGCCGCTTATGAACATCATAGGTAATCTTGGGTATGTTGTTGTGACAGTACTTGGTAGTTACCTTACAATAAAAGGTACAATTGAGATTGGCGACATTCAGGCGTTTGTTCAGTATATAAGGTCGTTCACACAGCCAATTGCCCAGATTGCAAATATTTCGAACATCCTGCAGCAAACAGCAGCGTGTGCTGAGAGAGTGTTTGAGTTTTTGGAAGAAGAGGAAGAGGTGCCAGATACACCAAATCCACAGATTAAGCTTGAAAGCATAAAAGGCGATGTAGAGTTCAGAAATGTCAAATTTGGCTACAGACCCGACAAAATTGTTATAAACAACTTCTCTGCAAAGATAAAAGCTGGGCAGAAGATAGCAATTGTTGGGCCAACAGGTGCAGGTAAAACCACTGTTGTAAAGCTTTTGATGAGGTATTACGATGTGAATGATGGTGCGATTTTGATAGATGGGCATGATATAAGAGAGTTCAAACGTGAAGATTTGAGGTCGCTTTTTGGTATGGTATTGCAGGACACATGGCTTTACAATGGAACAATAAAAGATAATATTCGCTATGGAAAACCAGATGCGACAGATGATGAGGTGATAAGAGCGGCAAAGCTTGCGCATGCAGACCATTTTATAAGAACACTGCCACAGGGTTATGATACAGTGCTCAATGAAGAGACAACAAATATCTCTCAAGGACAAAAACAGCTTCTTACCATTGCAAGAGCAATCTTAAAAGACCCGAAGATTTTGATTCTTGATGAGGCAACAAGCTCTGTTGACACCTTGACAGAACTGCAGATACAAAAGGCAATGGACAATCTCATGAAAGGAAGGACATCTTTCATAATAGCCCACAGACTATCAACAATACGAAATGCAGATTTGATTTTGGTTATGGACCATGGAGATATCGTTGAGCAGGGCACACACAAAGAACTTTTACAAAAAGGCGGTTTTTACGCTCAGCTTTACTACAGTCAATTCGAAAAGGAAGAAGAGCTTGCGGGATAAAAAGATATTTTACCATAAAAGTTTATGGGCCCTGGGTGGCTTTATTTCCCAGGGCACTTTTGTTTTCTCACAAAAATTTAAAAATACTGTGCAAAATTTTGCAATAAAGAGAGTAAAAATGTCCATGTAGAAGAGAACAGAAAAGAAATAAAATTAAAAGTGAGAAAGAACCCCAGATTCTTAAAGAAGGTGTGATTTGGAATGAGGGCGTTTGAACTTAAAAATCCAAATGGCATTTCTATGTTCATTTTGAACCTTGAACCGGACGAGCTTTTGCTTGAAACAATTCAAAATTTTGTTAAAGAAAAAGGAATCAAAAATGGCTGTATTGTAAGCGGCATAGGCACACTTAAAAAGCTTGTGTATCACAGGGTCACAACAACTAATCCAAATCCAACAAATGAGTTTTTAGAGGTGCAGGGTCCTATAGAACTTTCAAGTATGCAAGGGCTTGTGGTGGATTTTCAGCCGCACATCCACTTTGTTGCCTCAGACCTCAAATCCACTTATAGCGGGCATTTAGAAAATGGAAGCATCGTGCTTTACCTTGCAGAAGTTTTAATTTTGAAATTGGACGATATTAACTTAAAGAGAATTCCAGATGAAAAAGGGCTCTCTTTTATAAACCTTCTACAAGAGTAAAAGTATTTTTGAAAGGTGGTTGAAAAATCAATGTTTGACCAAAGAGAGAATTTGGAGCTAATTGAGATGTTTTCACAGCTCAGGGTTGCAGATGTTCGAGATGGTCTTGATTATCTTCTTTTACATCACAGATTTAGTCTTCCGTACACAATAAAGCCACTTTTCAGAACAAAAGCAGTTGGGATTGCAAAGACTGTAAGATACTTACCATACGATGGAGAAATTCCTAAAATGACACCGCAGGAATATGAAAAGTGGTGTGGATATTATTATACAAACATATGCCCATATCCCTGGATTTCTGAGATTCAAAAAGGAGATTTTATTGTCATAGACCAGAGCGGTGTTGATGCAGGTCTGATGGGTTCAAACAATTCTTTGGACGGCTTTTCAAGAGGAGCTGTCGGGTATGTAACAAATGGTGGGCCGCGCGACACAGACGAGCTGATAATCCAAAAGATACCTTTCTGGTCGAAGTTTGTATCACAAAAGACGGTGATTGGAAGGCTGAAGTTTGATGCAATGAATATTCCTGTGAATATTGAAGGGGTTTTAATAAAACCGGGCGATGTAATTGTTGCAGACGGCGATGGTGTTGTGGTTGTTCCACGCGAGCTTGCATATGATGTTTACAACTTTGCTAAAAAAGAACTTGACAATGACAAAGTTTCAAGAAGAAGATTGTATGACCTTATGGGCTGGGAGTATGATGAGACTGTGAAATAGGGATATCCATTTTCCTTTGGATAGCCCCTTTCATTTATTACTTACAACAAAAAGTGCTAAATTTAATATAACTCTGACATTGTTAAATTTGAATTTAAAATAATGGTAATATATAATCTCGATTTTTTCCTTCAAACCTTTTTTCTTTCATAATTATTAAGTCTGCTACTACTTTATGTTAAAAATGTAAGAATAGATGTAAAGTTTCCCTGGTTAATTAAATCCAAGTTTTTGGTTTGATGAAACTCGTTCTAATGTGGTATACTATTAAGTAGATAAATCAATCTACGGAGTGATAATCATAATGAACAAAACCACAACAGTAAGAGTGGATATTGAAACGTATGAAGGATTAAAGAAACTTTCTCGGCAGCTCAATCAACCAATGCAGAAGATAATTCAGGAGGCTCTTGCTGGGTACAAAAGAAAAGTTCTACTCTCAGCAACTGCGGAAGCTTTTGCTGCTCTTAGAGAAAAGAGAGAACTATGGCAGGAAGAAATTGAGGAAAGGCAACTGTGGGAAAGCACGTTGCAGGATGGGATTGAAAAATGAACCCGGCAAGAGGAGAAATATGGCTTGTAGATTTAAATCCTACACGAGGCCATGAACAGAGCGGTGTTCGACCAGCAGTAATAATCTCTGTTGATGAGTTCAATTCATGTCCTGCTGACTTAGTAGTTGTTGTACCAATCACCAGCAAGAACAAGAATATACCCCTGCATGTAGAGATACAGCCTGAACACAGTGGACTTGCAAAAACATCGTTTGCAAAACTGGAAGATATACGGTCAATTTCAAAAGAAAGACTTGTAAAAAAGATAGGACAATTACCAAAAGAAAAATTAAAGGAAATGGAAGAAAAAGTAAGGATTCTGCTGGGATTATGAAATAAGCTTTGACTTTCTACCAATCCGCTGAGGAGGATAATAACTTAGCTAATTTTTTCTTTTATGTCTGTTATAAAAAGGTAATGCAAAATTTTCAAATCTATAATAATATTGTATTGAGCCATTTTGCATCTCTTCTATTAGATTTGATTTTGGGTTCTTCTTTATTTTCCATTCTAACCAGACGGTGAGAGGTAGCTCAACCTCTTTTTACACAGTTATATAGATTTAACTGAGACTATCCATTTTTCTTGTGGATAGCCTCTTTCTCTATTATTTACAATAAGAAATGTTAAATTTAACACAACTTTAACATAAATATAATTTGAATTTAAAATAACGGTGGTATTATAATATCGGGAAAAGAAAGAAAAATGTTTTAAATTGTTGGTTTATGTAGTAAAGGGGATTGTATGGGTTATGGAGTCAAAAATAGAGACCATTGATTTAAACCTTTTTTACGGAAATGAACAAGCTCTCAAAAATGTAAACATTTCTATTCCAGAAAAAGCAATCACAGCTTTAATAGGACCATCTGGATGTGGCAAATCTACTTTTTTAAGAACCTTAAACAGAATGAACGACTTGATAGACGGAGTTAAGATTTGGGGAAAGGTATTTATTGATGGTACTGACATTTATGCAGATAGTATCAACCTTATGGAACTTCGCAAAAAAGTTGGGATGATTTTTCAACATCCAAATCCTTTTCCTATGAGTATTTACGAAAATGTTGCTTATGGTCCAAGGATTCATGGGGTAAAAGACAAGAAAAAATTAGATGAAATTGTCGAAAAATGTCTTATAAGAGCAGGACTTTGGCAAGAGGTAAAAGATAGGCTTTCAAAAAGTGCTTTGTCGCTTTCTGGTGGGCAGCAACAAAGACTTTGTATTGCTCGGGCACTTGCAGTAGAGCCACAGATTCTTCTCCTGGATGAGCCAACCTCAGCGCTCGACCCTCTTTCCACCCTTCGTATTGAGGAGCTCCTGATTGAACTGAAAGAGTATTACACTATAGTGATAGTTACACACAACATGCAACAGGCAGCAAGAATTTCTGACTGGACAGGTTTTTTCTTAAACGGTGAGCTTATTGAATTTGGTAGAACAATAGATATTTTCCATGCACCAAAAGACAAAAGGACAGATGATTATATATCTGGAAGATTTGGCTAATATCAAAGAATTTACTTTGGGGATGAGTTAGGTAGAAGATGATACGTTCGACCTTTTTGAGAGAGCTGAAAGAAATAAACTTTGAAGTTTACAAAATTGCAAGTCTTGCGCTTGAAGCAATTGAAAAGGCTATGGAAGCTTTTATAAAACAGGATGTAAATTTAGCCACTGAAGTTATCAAAAACGATACTGACATAGACAATATGATAGAGGAATTAGAGAAAAAGTGTACTATCGTTATAGCAACTCAGCAGCCTATGGCAAGTGATTTAAGACTTTTGATTGCAGCTACCAGAATAGCAAATGATATTGAAAGAATTGCTGACCATGCTTCTGACATCTCCAAACTTGTATTAAAGCTTGAAGGTCAACAGCTTGCAGACATTAGCAGTGAAATACCTTATATGTCAGAGCTTGCCAAGATGATGTTCAAAGATGTAATGGAAGCGTATATGCTCTCAGACATAGAAATGGCAAAAAAAGTAAAAGCTATGGATAATAAAGTTGACCAGATGTTTAGGTTTCTTCTGGAAAATATAGAAAAAACAATAAAAGAAAAACCTGATTTTACATCTCAATGTGTCCTGCTTATTTTAATTGTGAAATATATTGAAAGAATAGCTGACCACGCAACAAATATAGCAGAATGGATTGTGTATAAACTCACAGGACTTTTAAAACATGAGTGGGAGTGGAGTGACACAACTTCTGAGACGAATAGCCAAGAAGATAAAAAAATGAACGAAAATGGTGAAGAGAAAAATGTCGGGCAAACTTGATTATTTGAATTTTCTGGTGGAAAGACAATGTGTAGAGCTTTCATATCAGCCAGTGGTGTTTGCTACTTCTGCCCAGATAATTGGCTGGGAAGTATTTCTTATAAATCCATATGAAACGGGTTATATTGATTTAAAGCTTTTATTTGATATCATGAAGGAAAATAGTCTAATAGTTAAAATTGATAAAACAGTTTTAAAAAGGGTTTTAGATATTTTAAATGAAAAAAAAGATGTTGTTGAAAACAAGAAGTTTTTTGTAAACATTTCGCCAATATCTCTTATGAGTGATGATTTTGTTACATTTGTAACAGGTATTCTTTCTACCAGCCCTATGATTACAAAAAAGATTGTATTTGAAATAAGTTTAAGATCGTGCGAGAATTTGTCTGTAGATGACTTGCACTATACAATCAGAGTGCTTAAAAAACAAGGATTTGCATTTTCTGTGGAAAATATAGGCTCACTTGGATTTTTTCTTGATTTCATTTCTATCTCAAAACCCGCCTATGTTAAAATTGGCAGGGAGGTATATCGTGATATAGCCATGGATTCTATAAAAAGTAAATACTTGCATTCTTTTTTGGAATTTTGCGACGACAGTCGGATAAAAGTTATTGCCACCATGATTAAAAAGATGGAAGAACTTCTAAGTCTATTAGAAATTGGAATTGAATATTTGCAAGGATATTTCATTATGCCTCCGAGTATGGAACTTAAAACCTCGGTTTCTAATGACATAAAAGAACTTCTAATAGAGACTATAGAAAACCAGAGAAAACATTATTTTCTTTCCACTTCAAATATTCATATAGGAACGCTTTGCATAAAGGTTCCTTCTGTTGAACCAAATATATCATGCGAGAAGGCTCTTGAGATTTTAGAACAAAATCCAAAGCTACATGGTCTTGTTGTTACAAAAGATAGTAAAGTAGAGGGACTGATAAAGAGAGAAAAATTTTTGCTGAATTTGTCTACAATGTACGGATTTGCAGTGTATTCAAAAAGACCTGTTGCACTTTTGATGGATGCAAATCCAATTGTAGTAGAATACAGTACTTCTTTGCATGATGTTGTCAAAGAACTTTCTGCCAGGGAGGATGAGGATATTCATGATTACATAATAATAACAAAAAATGGGATGTATGAGGGAGTGGTTACAATAAAGGATTTGCTAAGAAAGTCAACACAGCTGGAAATAAGTTTTGCTAAACACCTAAATCCGCTTACCAACCTGCCAGGCAATTTATTGATTGAGAAAGAAATAAATAGCGCTTTAGAAAAGGAAAGAGATTTTTACATCTTTTATATTGATATTGATAATTTTAAACCTTTTAACGACTACTATGGATTTGAAAAGGGCGACAAAGTTATCTTACACCTTGCATCAATATTAAAGGAAATACGAATGGACTGGCAGGAAAAGGTGTTTGTTGGACATATAGGTGGTGACGATTTCATTGTAATTGTTTATGACAAAGCAGAAATTGAGAAAATTGCCAAAAAGGTAGTTGAGGAATTTGACTCTTCAATTCTATATTTTTACGACCACTGTGACCTTGCCAGAGGATATATAGAAGCTAAAAACAGAAAAGGAGAGGTGGAAAAGTTTGGACTTATGAGTTTATCAGTGGCTTGTGTGAAAGTTGTGCCTGGAATGTTTTCAAATGTTGAAGAGATTTCAAATTGCCTTTCTGAGGTTAAAAAACTTTGCAAACAGAAAAATACCAGCTGCTATATAATATGGGAAGGTGGAACATGAAAAAAAGAATAGGGATAATTGACATTGGCTCAAATACAGTAAGGGTTGTGGTGTATGAGATTGATAAGGGAATATTTTTCAGATTAATTGAAGATGAGAGTATAGTGGTAAGACTTGCGGAATATGAAGAAAAAGACCGGATACCTTCTTATAAGGTTTCACTTTTGATTGAAGTGCTCAACTTTTTCATAGGGCTTTGCAAAATGAACGGAGTTGCAAAACAGGATATATTGGCAGTTGCTACCGCTGCTATCAGAGATGCGACCAATAAGATGGAGGTTTTGGAAAATATAAAAAAATATACAGAATTAGAAGTTAAAGTACTTTCAGAATTTGAAGAAGCAAACTGCAACCTATGGGCAATAAAATGTTCTTTAAACTATCAGGATGGGCTTTTGGTTGACATTGGCGGAGGAAGTACTGAGTTTGTTTATTTCAAAGATAAAAACTTAAAGTACTGGGGTTCAATCAAACTTGGTGCTGTAAACTGTTCAAAAATGATTCCACAGATTTCGCGGTCTTCTTTGTCATTGAGAGAAGCAGAAGCTGAAGTAATGTCAATTTTTGAAAAATATAAATGGATGGAAGAACTAAACAATGTAAACCTTGTAGGGATTGGTGGAAGCATAAGAAATCTTGGCAGAATTATTCAACATAAAAAGGATTATCCCATTACCACCTTGCATAACTTTACAATTTCATACCAAGACTTTATCGAAGTTTACAATATGCTTCAAAGTGTAGAGGTTGAAAAACGAAAGAGCATTCCTGGACTTTCTGAGAAAAGAGCTGATATCATTTTGGGAGCTTTTGTGATATTGAAAGCACTGATTGATAGAATAAAAGCTCAGCAGCTTTATGTCAGTTCATATGGACTGCGCGAAGGTATATTATTTGAAAGCTTATTCAAAGATGCAAATTCAACGGCTTTCTCTTCTGAAATGTTATTAGAGTATAGTATAAATAATTATCTGAATTTCTTTAGTTTTAGCAAGAAACATGCAAAAAATGTGTGCAGATATGCTACTATGCTATTTGACCAGCTGTTGTCGATTTTTCCAAATTATTTTGCCAAAGAGGACAGAATTATTTTAAAAGCAGCTGCTTTGCTTCATGATATAGGGACTTATCTGAGTTTTTATCAGCATGCTCAACATTCAGCTTATGTGATTTTAAATTTGCCACTCTTTGGACTTTCACACCAAGATATAATACTTACTGCAGAGATTATATCTTTTCATGAAAATTCAAAATCAAAAGCACCCTTTTTGGCAAGGTATATAAAGGTATTAAGCCCTGACAGAGTAAAAAAGATAAAGCCGCTTGCATTTATATTAAAACTGGCAGAGATACTTGATAAAAGAGAAAATGGACTTGTTACATCTATAAGATGTAGTCAAGAATGCGAAAAAGTGGTTTTAAGGATATACTCAAAGTCGAATCTTGAAGTTGAAATATCTCTCGCAGAAAGATTAAAACCTCAGTTTGAGAAGATATTTGGCAAACAGCTCATTATAAAAAACAATATGTAAAAGGAGATGGAATGTTCCAATGATGTTTAAGGAAATAAGAGGTTTGGGACTCACAAAAACGTATGAAGGAAGATTATTTGTTGTGGAAGGATGTGATGGTTCTGGTAAATCTACTCAGGTTCATCTTTTAAAAAAGTGGTTAGAGTTTTTGGGATATACGGTATTTTTTACTGAATGGAATTCATCTGATTTAGTAAAGAATGCTACAAAGAAAGCGAAAAAGAAAAATCTATTAACTCCCACTACTTTTTCCCTTTTACATGCTTGTGATTTTGCTGATAGATATGAAAGGCTTATACTTCCTCATTTGCGAGCAGGATATATAGTATTGTGTGACAGATACATCTATACAGCCTATGCACGGGACATTGCAAGAGGCTGCAATCCAGAGTGGGTCAAGACAGTATATGATTTTGCAGTAAAGCCAACTGTAACATTTTATTTTAAAGTGCCAGTTGATGTAGCAATTGACAGGATTTTAATGGGTCGAACACAAATAAAGTACTATGAAGCAGGGATGGATTTGGGTTTGAGCACTGATACCGTAGAAAGTTTTAAGCTTTACCAGTCAAAGATTATTCAGATGTACGACATGCTTGCTGAACAGGAAGGGTTTATTACAATTGATGGAACTCTTTCTATAAGGCAACAACAAAAGATGGTCAGGGAGATTGTCCAAAGATATCTTCATGATTACAGTCCACCTACTCAAAAGTGGATATTGAGTACTTATAACAAAGAAGGTGAAGCTAAATGGCAACTGAAATGAAATTTTATGGATTTGCACTTCCAAATTTCGAATTATTACAAAAGCGAGGAAAACTGATTGTAATAGAAGGACCGGACTGTTCCGGAAGGTCAACACAGATAGAGCTTTTGAAAGAATGGCTTGAAGCAAGCGGTTATGCAGTGTTAAATACTGGACTAAAAAGATCAAGACTGGTGGGCGATGTTATAGAAAGAGCTAAAAAGGGCAATACACTTGGTAAGACTACCTTGAGTCTTCTTTACTGTTGTGATTTTGCTGACCAGCTTGAAAATCAGATAATACCTGCTCTCTCTGCGGGTTATGTTGTCCTTGCAGACAGGTATATCTTTACCCTCATGGCTCGTGATATTGTCAGAGGAGCAGATAAAGAATGGCTTAAAAGACTTTTGGGTTTTGCCATAGTTCCAGACCTTATAATATATCTAGATGTCAGTATAGATATTTTGCTTACCAGAACATTTCAGAAGTATGGACATCTTGATTACTGGGAATCTGGAATGGATATTCAGCTTTCTGCTGACATGTTCGAGAGTTTTAAAAAATATCATTTTTTGCTCAAAAAAGAATATGAGGAAATGGCAAAAGAATATAATTTTGTAGTTATTGATGGCAATCAGGGTGTGGGTATCATACAGAAAAGAATTAGGGAAGAAATCTTAAAAATACTACAAGAGGAGGATAAAAATGAATCAGTTAGAACTGTTTGACCATAACGTGCTTCAACTTGCTCAAAAATATGGATATGATCCGCGGCATGCAAATTTTGTAAAAGACCAGGCTCTGTTTTTATTCGACAGTACCATAAACCTTCACAACTTATCAGATACTGAAAGAAAACTCTTGGAACATGCGTGTATATTACATGATATTGGGACATTTGTTAATGAAAAGAAACATCATAAGCATTCATATTATTTGATTAAAAATGATCTTGCCTTGAAGGAGTACCCAAAAGAACTTAAAAAGATTTTAGCTTTGGTGTGCTATAACCACCGAAAGAAAATTAAATCAAAGACATTTAAATTGAAATCGAAAGACAAAAATATGACCCTTATATTGAGTGCAATTTTAAGACTTGCAGACAGCTTTGATTATTCGGGTGAAGAGATACAAATAAAAGGAATAAAAATCGAGGATGATTTTGTAAGGATTGTTGTTGATGGAATTATAACACCTACTCTTCTCAGCCGAGTGGAGAAAAAAGGAGAACTGTTTTTGTATCTATTTGAGCTGCAAAAGATTGAGATTGAAAACAAAGTAAGGGTAAGCTAAGAAGGAGGTATGCGGGGAATGAACAGTGAAAATAAATTGGCTTTAGAGATGGAGGATTTGAAAAAAGAAATTAAAAATCTAACGCAAGTGGTGTGGGCGCTCAACCAGCAAATGTTTTCTATATGTTCGAGTATAGAAAATTTAAAGTTTTTGTTGGATGAGAACTACAAAATAAACGAAAAAGCATTTTTAAAAATAGAGATTCTGGGGAGAGTTCATCAAGAACTTCTAAAATGGAGAAACGAGAAGCAGCACAAAGAGCTTCAAAAAGAACTTGATTGCAAGATAGAAAAGCTTGAAAATCTTGTTAATCTTTTATTGGACAACGTTTATTGTATTCATTCCCAGTTGTCTGATACCAAAGAGTATACGCAAAAATAGAGCAAAAAAACAAGGGGGTTGGCCTTTGGAAAAGTTTGAAGGACAACCCCCTCTTTTTTTATCGTATCTTATACTTCT
Source organism: Caldicellulosiruptor hydrothermalis 108 (assembly GCF_000166355.1). Lineage (NCBI taxonomy): Bacteria > Bacillati > Bacillota > Caldicellulosiruptorales > Caldicellulosiruptoraceae > Caldicellulosiruptor > Caldicellulosiruptor hydrothermalis. The sequence continues at coordinate 2,525,915 of NC_014652.1, read as the reverse complement.
TAAGTCTCTTTTCAAGCTCATCGACAAGCTTTTGAAGTGACTGTGCAGAGTATTTCATCTCATTTATAGAATTTAACTGATTTTCAACAGTTGCTGCAACCTCTTGTGATGCTGCCGCCGTCTCTTCAGATACAGAAGATATGCTCTCTATTGCCCGAATAACTGCATTTCTTGCCTCTTCCATTCTGCTGAGTGCTTCTTTTACAACATATGTCTTTTCTACAATTGCGTTTATCTCATCGGAGATTTTTGCAAAGGACTGCTGTGATTCCACAACTGCATCTTTCTGACCGAGCGCTGCCTCTTTTATCTCATCTATGATCTTTATTGTATTTTCTGTCTCACTCAAAATGACATCGACAATAGAATTTATCTCATCTGCTGCCTTTTTGCTCTGGTCGGCAAGTTTTCTAACCTCATCTGCAACAACTGCAAACCCTTTTCCTGCCTCACCCGCTCTTGCTGCCTCAATTGCAGCATTGAGTGCCAAAAGGTTTGTCTGCTCGGTGATGGTGTTGATAACCTCAACAAAGTTTGAGATGTTCTTAATCCTGTCAATGAAAGACATGATAGTGTCGATTACCTTTTCAGCTGTTGACACTGCAATTTCGCTCTTTTCTCTAAGAGCACTCATCTTTTCAATTCCATCTTTGTTGAGGACATCAATCTTGTTTGCCTCTTCAATCACACCGTTATAGCTTTCAGACACAGCATTTATCTGTTCAGAAAGGTTATTTACAAGCAAAACACCGTGCTGTGCTTCTTCAGCTTGCTGGGATGCACCTTTTGCAATTTCTTCAACTGTCTTTGCAATCTCTTCAATTGCAGCGGCTGCTTCTTCAGATGTCTTTGTGACCTTTTTGGATGCACCGACGATTGCGTTTGACAGGTCAAAAAAGCTTTCAATCAACGTCTTTATATCCGAAAGAACAATGTTTACGCTTGATGCTACTCTCTGGATGTTGCCGAACTCTTTTGACGAGATTAGCCTGCTGTAATCCCCGTTTTTGATTTTTTCGAGAACATCTTCAAGTTTTGCAATCATCTTATTCATTTCATACCTAATCATAAAAGCTGTGATAGCTAAGGTCAGGATGAATGTGATTGTTGCAACCAAAATAGCATTGAGCTTTAAGCTTGCATTTGGCATTATTATGCCAAGCAGGATATCAAGAACAATGATAAATGCTAAGGCAACATATGTAAGACTTATAACTCCTTTTTTGACAGCACCATTTTGCTCATTTTTTGGTGGCATTAATTTCACTCCTTCTACCCAAAAATTTCTTTAGTTACTTTCTATTATAATACAAGATGTGACCTTTTTGCTAATATTTCTTTTCAAAATAGTATCTAAAAATTATATAAAACTTTTTGTCTAAAGCCATAAAAAGATTTCAATACTACTATAATAAACAAAACTTTAAGACGGGGAAGAAAAATAAATGTCGAAATTTGTAATAGAAGGTGCAAATAAGATTTCTGGCTCAATAAAGGTTCACAGCTCGAAAAATGCGATATTGCCACTTTTGGCAGCATCCTTGCTGTCAAGTGATCCGATTGAAATTCTGGATGTGCCTTTGCTGGAAGACATCAAAGTGCTTTTGCAGCTTCTTTCCCATTGTGGGTGCGATGTAAAGATTGAGGACGGCAAACTGCAAATCACTCCTGATATCAAAAACGGTGATATAAACGTAGATGGGGTGAACAAACTCAGAGCTTCAATACTTCTTTTAGGAAGCCTTCTTGCGCGTGGGAAAAAGGTTGTGCTGGGTATGCCGGGCGGGTGTAACATTGGCACACGACCGATTGACCTTCACATAAAAGGGCTTTCCCAGCTTGGTGCAGAGATTAAACTCAATCAAGGGTACATTGAAGCAAAGGTTAAAAAGTTAAAAGGTGCCAAGGTATATTTAGACTTTCCGTCTGTTGGAGCAACAGAAAATATCATGATAGCAGCCGTTTTAGCAGAGGGGGAGACCATAATAGAAAACGCTGCGACCGAACCTGAGGTTGTGTGTCTTGCAAATTTTTTAAACTCAATGGGCGCAAAAGTGATGGGTGCCGGCACTGATACCATCAGGGTTTTGGGTGTGAAAAAGCTTTTTGGCTGCTCATTTGTTCCAATTCCGGACAGGATTGAGGCGGGAACGTACATGGCAATGGCTGCAATGTGTGGTGGGGAGCTTGAACTTACAAATGTGATTTGTGAGCATATAAGACCCATTATTGCCAAGTTCAAAGAGAGCGGTGTGAAGGTCTATGAAGGGGAAAATGCTGTGCGCGTTGAAGCACCCGACAGGATTTTGGCAACAGACATAAAAACCCTGCCTTACCCTGGTTTTCCGACAGATATGCAAGCACCCATGATGAGTATGCTAAGTATAGCAAAAGGCACAAGCGTTATCATTGAGACAATATTTGAAAACAGATTTTTGCACGTTGGAGAGCTTGTCAAAATGGGCGCGAATATAAAAGTGGAAGGAAGAGTAGCAGTGGTTGAAGGTGTTAAAAAGCTCAAAGGTGCAAAGGTTGAAGCAAAAGACTTGCGCGGTGGTGCTGCACTTGTTTTGGCAGCGCTCTCAGCAGAGGGTGTGAGTGAGGTTGAAGGTGCATTTCACATCGACAGGGGATATTTCGAATTTGAGAAAAATATCACAAGTCTTGGTGGAAAGATAAAGAGAGTTTAAAGGGATTTTGTCTTCCTTGCTGAAAAATTGTGGTATAATTAAGTTAAAAAGCTTGTTTACTGAAAGAAATGAACAGAACAAAAATGCCAATTATACTCAGAGCACATCATCTTTTGTGTTTTTTAGGCTTTAAAGGAGCAGGGTACAGCAAGGAGTTTGTTGAAAATTTTGAGAGGGTATATAAAAGTGTTTACCTTGAAAATGCACCTATAACAATTGTATCTTTTCCAGATGAAATTTGCAGATGTTGCCCCAATTTAGCTGCTACAGAGTGCAGGTTTGAAGGAAAGGTCAAAATGTATGATGAAAAAGTAGTTGAGCTTTTAAAGCTATATGGGCTTTCTGATTTAGAAGATGTGCTGCCATCTGAAGCTTACAATGTTTTGAAAAAAGTTTTACCACAGCAGCTCGAGAGCATCTGCCGAACATGTGAATGGTTTACCCTTGGTTTTTGCAGAGAAAGCTTTTACAGAAAGGACTTGTGGAAAAATGGATGAAAAGGACATCTTCATATTAAGAAAACTGTATGAAAATGAGTACGTCTCAGGTGAAGAGCTTGCCTCTTCTTTGAATATCAGCCGAATGGCAATAAACAAGAGAATAAAGTCGCTAAAAGCTTTGGGCTACAAGATTGAGTCTTTAAAGAAAAAGGGTTATGAGCTTTCTGACAAGGATATAATAAGAGTTTGGGAAATAAAAGACTACATCCAATCCTCAAACCTTTTCAAAGAGTTTATATACCTTGATGAAGTAGACTCAACAAATACATATGTAAAACAGAACCAACAACATCTTGAAAGCGCAACAGTTGTATATACTGAGAGGCAAACTCAAGGAAGAGGCAGACTTTCACGCAGGTGGGTGGACCTTGAAAAAGGTATAAAAATGTCCATACTATTGAAACTTCTTTTGCTTGATTTAGAAAAAATTGTACCGCTTACACTTTTCACAGGGCTTGTGATAAACAGGGTTTTGAGAAAACATGGGGTTCAGAGCTTTATAAAGTGGTCAAACGATATATATTTGAACGGCAAAAAAGTTTGTGGAATTTTGTCAGAACTGTCAGGTGAGGTTGAAGGTCTTGGCAGTGTAATAATTGGTATAGGAATAAATGTCAATGCAGAAAGCGTTCCAGAGAATATAAAAGATATTGCGACAACTTTAAAGGCTGAAACATCGAAAAATTTTGACAGGACAAGGCTAATTATTGACATTTTAAATGAATTTGAAAGAGAGCTTCCCAACTTTGATAAATATGGTTTTTCATATTTCAGGGATGAATATAAAAGCTTTTGCTTAAATCTTGGAAAAGAGATTTTGATAAACGGTGAGAGGATGCTTTGCAGGGACATTGGCGAAAATGGTGAGCTTGTATGTGAGAAGGATGGAGAAATAATAAAGATATCAAGCGGTGAGGTTACAATAAGATTTTAAAAGGAGATGGTGAGACTTGAGGATAATATCAAAAGACGCGAATATAAAAAGAATTTTATATCAAAAAGGTTTTGATGAGAAAGACATTTTGGAATTTGAAAAAGAAGCAAACTCGATAATTTTGAGATTTGATAACATAAAAAATCCTTCAGAATTTGTTCAGCTTCTTTCAAACATGGGTTATTTTACAGTTTCAAATGGTCCTATAATTTTTGCAACAACATCATTTCACAACTTTGAAAAGACAAGATGTATTTTAGCTGAGGAAGGGATAGAGTGTAGTTTTGATGCAGATTTTACCATTTCACAAAGATATTTGCTGGCAAAAGATAAACAGATAAGCCTTTTGAAGACAAACGTGATGGGGATTATAAATGTCACACCAGACTCGTTTTATGAGGGCTCAAGAGTTCAAGTTGAAAAGGTAACCCAAAGAGCACTCCAGATGATTCAAGATGGTGCAGATGTTCTGGACATTGGCGGTGAGTCCACAAGACCTTTTTCAGAGCCAGTTGAGGAAGAGGAGGAGCTAAAAAGAGTAATTCCTGCAATTGAAGCGATAAGAGATATGGATAAAAATATCCCAATTTCAATTGATACATATAAAAGCAGAGTAGCTCAAAAAGCAATAGAAGCTGGTGCTGACATTATAAATGATATCAGCGGCGGGACGTTTGACAAAGACATGTTTTACGTGGCAGCGCAGTATAATGTTCCTATCGTAATCATGCACATCAAAGGTACACCAAAGGATATGCAGAAAAACCCTTACTATGAAGATGTCGTAGAAGAGATTTTGCAGTTTTTTGAAGAAAGAATTGAACAGGCACAAAAAGCTGGTGTGAAACTTGAAAACATCATCTTAGACCCTGGCATTGGCTTTGGGAAAAGACCAGAGGACAACTTGGAGATATTGCGAAGATGTGAAGAGTTCAAGGTTTTAGGAAGACCCATTTTGATTGGGGCATCCAGAAAATCGGTGATTGGCCATGTGCTCGGTAATCTTGGACCTGAGGAAAGGCTTGAAGGTACTTTGGCAATCTCTGTAATATGTGTTCAAAAAAGGATTGAATTTGTAAGGGTGCATGATGTAAAAGAAAATAAAAGAGCCATCTTGATGACACAGGCTATCTTCGAAGGAGTTTAAACTTTTAAAAAAGAGGTGTACAAATTATGGTGAAAAAAGTGGTCATTGACAGGTTTGAAGGTAACTTTGCTATAGTTGAGCTTGAGGGAAGAAAAATGGTAACAGTCCCTATAGAAATTGTGCCCGAAGATGCAAGGGAGGGTGATGTTCTGGTAATATCAATAGATATGCAGAGTACTAAAGAGAGAGAACAAAGAATAAAAGACCTATTTGAGAGCTTAAAAGAGGAAGGCGGAAAGTAAAAAGATGGATAAACATATTGTTTTTTTAGGGCTTGGAAGCAATCTTGGCAACAGACATGAGAATATAAAAAGAGCAATTGAACACCTAAAAGATAAGATAATAATTGAAAAGATTTCAAGCATAATTGAAACCCAGCCTTATGGATTTGTTGACCAGCCAAAGTTTTTAAACTGTGTTTTGAAAGGCACAACCATGCTTTCACCGTTTGAACTTCTTGAGTTTGTGCTTGGGATTGAAAACAAAATGGGCAGAATAAGGCTTTTTAAATGGGGACCAAGGAATATTGATATTGACATTCTTTTTTATGATGACTGTGTTATAGACACAGAAAATCTCAAAATCCCGCATCCGGAACTTCACAAAAGACTATTTGTACTTGAGCCTATTTGCGAAATTGAAAAAGATTTTGTACATCCTGTGCTGAAAAAAAGTGTGTATGAACTTTACACTCAGCTTACATCTCCAAGAAAGGAATGATACGAAATGCCAAACAATTCTTTTTTCATCATGCCTGAGTTTGAAGGCAAAAATGTGGTTATAACTGGTGCTGCCCAGGGAATTGGTCTTGTCACAGCACTCTCTTTTCTTGAAAATGGTGCAACCGTTTTTGCCATTGACAATGACAGAGAAGCAATTGAGGATGCTTTACAGGACTTTTTTGATAAGTTCAAAAACAAAATAATCTTTTTTGAGTGTGACTTAGTAGATGCAAAAGAGATTGAGCTTGTCTGCCATAAGATTGGTGAAAAAGCTGGGAAAATAGACGTTCTTATCAACAATGCGGCTATATCTTCAACAAAGTGGATTGAAGAAAGAAGTGTTGATGAATGGGATAAAGTGATAAATATTAACCTTAGAGCACCATACTTGATGGTAAAGTTTTTGCTGCCTTATTTAAAAGAGGGCGCATCTATTGTCAATATAGCATCGACAAGAGCTTTGATGTCTGAGCCAAACACAGAACCATATTCAGCGTCAAAAGGCGGTATACTTGCACTTACACACTCTTTAGCCCTGTCGCTATCGTTAAAGAAAATTAGGGTAAACGCCATAAGTCCGGGGTGGATTGAAACGTCAAGGTACAAGAAAAGAAAATGCCGAAAAGAACCACAGCTGCGGGAAATTGACCATCTTCAGCATCCGGCAGGAAGGGTGGGTATGCCCGAAGACATTGCAAACGCCATTTTGTTTTTGTCATCTGAGAAAAGCTCATTTATCACAGGCACAAATCTAATTGTTGACGGTGGTATGACAGTTAAGATGATTTATGAGGAGTAAAAAATATCAAAAAGGTAGGTAAACAGTGATGATTCCTGAAAAGAAAAGAGCAGCATATGAGGAGTTTTTAAAAATTTCACAGGAAAAAAGAGCAGAGTTTATAGATGGGAATATCTATTTTTTAGCGTCGCCTTCGTTTGAGCACCAGATGACAATATCGAGACTTAACATAGAATTTATGAGATATTTTGAGGGGAAAGAGTGCATCCCTGTAATCTCTCCGTTTGATGTGATTTTTGAAGATGAAAAGACAGGAGACATTCACGTTGTACAGCCGGATTTAGTGGTAATATGCAACAAGAAATTCATCACAGAAAAAGGATACAAAGGTGTGCCAAAACTGATTGTTGAGGTGCTCTCACCATCAAGTGCTTCTGTTGACTATATAAAAAAGATGCAGCTTTACAGCTACTTTGATGTTTGTGAGTACTGGATTGTAAACCCGCGTAACAAATCTGTCCAGGTTTTCGTTTTAGATAATGGAGTATATATAGAATATGCTGCACTGTCTCAAAAAGGGATTGTAAAGTCAGCTGTATTTGAGAACTTAGAATTTGACATAGAGAATGTGTTCAATTTCTAAAAAATCAAAAAGAGAGGCTTTAAAAATATGTGGGGTGGGTTTTACAAAGTTGAAATAGAGTTTTCAAAATTGTTGTGGACGCAGCTTTTGTGGTTTTTGCTCGGGCTTTTCTTTATAATTGTTCTGATTGTGGCAACTGTTGCTATCAAGAGAAAAAAAGCTGAGAAGATGAGAAGGCTTAAAAACTTGCAAAGGGTGGAAGAGTATTTTGAAGCAATTTCAAACAGGATCTTGAACTTAGAGGACAAGGTAAAGTTTTTCAAGTTACTTGATGATGGGCGAAAACTTGAGAGCAAGTTTGAAGAGATTACCATAAATTTCAAAAACCTGAAAGAGTACCATGAAGGGATAAAAAAGAGCTATTCAGACAGTGAGTTTAAAACCTTTTTGACAATCTACAACATACTCAAAAGTGATTTAGATTTTCTGGAAAAGGTTTTAAAAGATTCTGAAAAGACACTTCAAGAAGAATTAGAGTACATTGAAAAGGTAGAAAAAGCTGTAGATGGGATTAAAAATAAGGAGGTTTTAAAGCAAAAGATAGATGAACTTTTTGCAAAAAGAGTTTCAGATGATGATTTGAAAAAGGCGGTTGAGGGTATAAAAAGAATTGATGAGAAAATAGAATATTTCAAAAGTCTTGATGACGAGAAGAAAAGTAGCTATATAAATTCAATGATACAGCTTTTGACAAAGAGGTTTGAAGAAAAGTATCCTCTTATTCTGTCAAAATCTGCATCTAAAGCTTTGGAGATTCAAAAGATGTTCGATAGCTTGCTTTTAAAACTTCAGGTGTCAAGCGACTTTGAAAAGATTGTCCTGGCAGAAGACTTTTTGGAAGAACTTATGCAGGTTGAAAATGAATTAGCACAGGATTTTCAGAAAAAGATGAGATCTCAAAAAGAGCTTGTCGACAAGTTTGAAAAAATTGTGTCAGTTTACGACAAGGTTGGCTTTAAATTCTATAAAGTAGACCTTGAGATTGAACGAGTGAAAAACTTGCTTGAAAGCTGTGCCGATAATGAAAAGTTAGAAAAAGAGATATCTGAGCTAGAAAGCACCATTTTGACCTTTACACGGGAGTTTTCAGAGTGCAAAAAGCTTCTTGAAAATTTCGAGAGATTTTTGAAAGAGGCAAAAAATAGGCTAAAAGTTGGCCTATCATCTAACCTTTTTGACTCATATTATAAAAACTTGAAAGAGCTTTTGTACAGTAGCAACTTTGACGAGTTCAAAAAACGCTATATAGAATACCAGAACGCTATCTCAGATGCGCTTTTGAAGTCATCTTCATTTTCAAGCGGCAGCGATACAATTAAAAAGGTCATAAAAGACCTTTTTGATGAGTTTTTTGGATAAAAATAAAATATTACATTTTCGGGAGGTTTTATTGCTATGGGGGTATTTCAAAAGATTGCCCAGCTTCTCAAGGCGAACATAAACGACCTTATTGAAAAAGCAGCCGACCCTGAAAAGATGCTCAATCAGCTGATTGAAGACATGGAAGACCAGCTGCAAAAAGCAAGGGTTGAGGTTGCAAACGCTCTTGCAGATGAAAAGATTTTGCAAAAGAAGGTTGAAGAAAACAAAAAGGCTGCTGAAGAGTGGCAGAAGAAGGCTGAGCTTGCCGTATCAAAAGGCGAGGATGAACTTGCAGTAGAAGCGCTAAAGAGAAAAAGAGAATTCGAAAGACTTGCAGATGAGTATCAGAAACAATATGAGGCACAGCACGAGGCTGTGGAAAAGTTAAAGAGCGGGCTTAAGATGCTGGAAGACAAGATTGAAGAGGCAAAGAGGAGAAGAGATTTGCTCATTGCCAAGTCGAAGAGGGCTGATGCCCAGGTTACAATCACACAGACAATGAGCAAGCTCACAGACACATCTGCGTTTGAGTCGTTTGAAAAGTATGCGCAGAAGATTGAACAGAAAGAGGCAAGAGCTCAGGCGCATGAAGAGCTTTTAAATGCTTCAAAAACACTTGAAGACAGATTTAAAGAACTCGAAAATAGTGATGAGGACATTTTGGATGAGCTTCAAAAACTAAAAGAGAAGATGGGCAAGTAAAAAGAAAAGATTTGTGCGTGCAAGCAAGCTTTTTATATTGGGTGCAAAAAGGTTTTTTAGACCTTTGCACCCTTTTTTATTTTTTTGTCGTAAAAAATTTTTTAGCTATCTTACTATTTACAACAAAAAATACAGGGCAGGGTAGGTAGAATAGATTGTACAGGTGATTGGTTTACAAAAGATTTTGAGAATTTATACAAAAGGAGATGATTTTGCCTTGGAAAGACTTGAGGTTTTGCAGTTTAAAAGACAGCAGACAAAAAGTTCAAAGGATACTATATCAGACCGGTTTTTGGTTTTTAGTGCACAGGAGTTTTTTATTCTGATTTTAGCCTTTTTGCTTGGAAGATGCAGCCTGTTTTCAAGAAGCTTCTTTTCTTGTGCATACGTTGCAAGTTTTAAAAAGAAGGATTATATGTACTATTTAGCCTCGCTTTTTTCCATCTTCGGGATAATTTCGTGTTCAGATAAAAGCTCAATATTAAAATATGTGCTCTCCATTCTTTTGATAACTACAATAAACCATTTTTTTGACCTAAACCTTTATTCAAAGGCCCTGCTCTGCGCTTTGAGTGTGGGAAGCAGTGGTAGCATTTCTATTTTTCTGTTTTCTAAAGCACCGATAGAGTTTTTGTATCTTGTACTTGAGATGATTGGGTGTTTTTGGGCAGTAATTATGTTTGAGAGGTTTTTTGATGCAGTTTATACCAAAAAAACATATGCAGCTGAACAGACAGTGGTTGTGGTTGTAGTTCTGGCTTTGAGCTTTTTGGGGCTTTCAAATGGTTTTGATTCGGTGCTTGCTGTAAGATACGTGCTGTTTTTCATTCTAATTTTTGCAATATCGCTTTTCCATGGGATGACAATAGCAACTGCAATGGGGTTTGTTGTTGGACTTTTAGAGAGTATAAATGAAGGAACAAGTTTAGAGATTTCGTGTGCATTTGCATTCTCAAGCCTTGTTGCAGGGCTTTTCAAAGGGTTTGGCAAGCTTGGGGTTGCTCTTGGGGGATTTTGCGGATATGTCATATCCATGTTTTACATATCGTCAAACCCAACGGTAAGAGTCCGCGAGATTTTAGTAGCTGCTGTGCTTTTCTGTCTGTTTCCGTTAGAGAGGATTGTAAAGCTGCAGAGTACTGATGAGAGGGAGGTACAGAGGATGATTAAAGAAAAGATTTTTGGGGTTGCGTCTGTACTTGAAAATATACAGCAGAATGCTTGCAGCAAACCAGCAGTTTTAATTTGCAAGGATGAAGCAAAGAATATTGTTCAAAGTGCATGTCAAAAACTTTGTTTGGATTGCAGCAATTCAAATGTGTGCTGGAACATAGATTATCAAAGGACAAATCATAGTTTGAACGAGATAAAAAATATAATATTGAAGAAGGGAAAGCTTTCTCAAGAGGATTTAAAAGAATTTAGATTTTTGTGTGAAAAATCCAAAGAGTTTGTAATAGTTATAAATGGTTTCTTGGAATCTTTGAAATATTCAAAGCTTGTTCAAGAGGCATCAAGTCCAAAAGAAAATGTGTTCAGGACGCACATAGAAATTTTAAAGGACATTGTGATTGATGCTGCAAAGATGGCTGAAAATGAAGCAAAAAAAGACAGGGGAACATCAAGAGAGATTGAACTTGAACTTGCGCGGTTCGGGTATGAGGTTGAAAAGGTTGAGTATGTTGTATATGATAATTATTTTCAGATAGATATAGACCTCAAAGATGGGTTTAAAGCACCAAAGAAAATGGAGATAGAAGAGATTGTAAAGGGAGTTGTAGGCTGCGGTGTAGAAATTATATCAGAGGTGCCAAAAATCTCAGGTGGATATACAGTTTCCATTATCAAAAAGCCAAATGTGCAGATAGATTATTCTATATATTCAAAGAGCAAAGAAAACATAAACGGTGACAGGGTGTGTTTTTTGCAACTCAAAAACGGAAAGTTTTTAGCCTGCATATCAGACGGTATGGGCACAGGTAAAACTGCTTCAGAAAACAGCTTTATTGTTATAGATGCCCTCAAAAAATTCTCATCGCTTGGGTTTGACAGAAAAGTTGCGATAAAGTTTATAAACTCGCTTCTTTCAATTAAAAACACTGAAGAATTTGCTTCTGTTGACATTGTATGCATAGATAGATTTACACTTTTGTGTGAATTTTTGAAAGCCGGGGCAATGCCAACCTTCATAAAAAGAGGAAATGAGGTTTTGACGGTAGAGTCAAACTCTCTTCCGGTTGGAATAGAAGCCGAGAGTCAGTTTGACTTTTTAACCTGCAAACTTCAAAAGGGTGACATGATATTTATGTTCTCTGACGGGCTTTTTGAGCTCTTGGGCGAGGATGGTGACAGGATTTTGAAAGAGTTTATTGCCAAAAACCAGTTTGTCTCAACCCAGAGCTGTGCCAAACAGATTTTTGAATGGGCAATTTCTAATTCGTTTTTGATAAAAGATGATGTAACCATAATTGTCTTGAAAGTTGGAGGTGGACTTGAAAAAAGAGGTGAGTAAAAGAAGGCATAATTTCTTTTGGCTTGACACAACCTTGATGCTGCTTGCTCTCGTTGTGCTTTTGATTGTAAATATTGTTGCAAAACCAGCACTCAATAACTCCAAAAATGTGCAGAAAGAAAAAGATAATATTGTGCAAGAAAGTAATATTCAAACTGCATCCTCAAACTTGAAGAGAAAAAATCAAAAAGATGATATTTATATAAATCTTCTCAGAAAGGATAAGAACAGAATAGAAAGAATTTCGCTTGAAGAATATGTTATAGGCGTTGTAGCAGCAGAAATGCCTGCCGAGTTTAATTTGGAGGCTTTAAAAGCCCAGGCAGTTGCTTCAAGGACATACGCTGCAAGAAAGATTGTAAGCAAAGCCTTTCACAAAGGATATGAAGAAAAAAAGGTTTATCTTTGCGATGATTTTTCCCACTGCCAGGCGTATATCGACAAAGACGAGATGAAACAAAAGTGGGGCAAAGACTTTGAAAAGTACTATAGCAAAATACGCAAGGCAGCAGAAGAAACAAAAGGACAGATACTTGTGTATAGCGGCGAAATTATAGATAGTCTGTATCATGCTGCATCTGGCGGAAAAACTGAAGATGCTAAAGAGGTGTTTAAAGAAGAAATTCCATACTTAAAAAGTGTTGTGAGTCGTGGTGAGGAAGGCTGTCCCAAATTTTCAGGTGAATTTTATTTTACCTATGGTGAGTTTATAAAAAGATTAAAAAAATATTTTCCTGGGTTGAGGGTGGACACGCAAAATATATCTTCCCAGATAAGGGTAATTGAAAGGACAGCTACACAAAGAGTAAGATCTGTAAAAGTAGGAAATACAATTTTGAGTGGGAATCAGTTCAGAAACATCTTTGGACTTTATTCGACAGAGTTTTGGATTTACCCTGACAAAAGGGGAGTGAGAATCCAAACAAGAGGGTATGGGCATGGGCTTGGGATGAGCCAGTGGGGAGCAAACTATCTTGCACGCCAGGGAAAAAATTATAAGCAGATTCTTCTTTATTACTATCAAAATGTCAAGATTTGTAGGTTAAAATATAGGTAGGAGAAAATTTAATGTGGTCTTAAGAAAGGAGAAATTTAAAATTGAACTGTTATTTGGTGGAAAATAATATTGAAAAACTAAAGAAGTATATTGAAAAAGTGGGGCCTGACAAGTACGCAAAGGAGTATCTTCTCAGAAAAATGGTGTATCTTCACATATATATAGAAGACCTGACACCCACACAGGCAAATATAATAAAACAGACAATGCTTTCCATTGGCTCAGACGCTGTTGTCAACAAAGGCTCAATAGACCACTCAGTTCAAAAGAGTGACTGTTTGGTATTTGGAAATGTCCTGCAGCTTAAGATGCTTTGTGAAAAGCTAAAAAAGCAACCTTTTAAACTGAAAGAACTTGCAGAAAAAATACAAAAGATTGTGGAGGGATTTGAACGTGATTGTCTATGTCCCGGTAGACCCGAACAAGAAAAAGATGATACTTGAAAATGGGATGAATATAGAAAAGGACTATAACAAGAAAATCGGGCTTTGGGGCGTGTATGTAAAGTGCATATCAGGGTTTTTGACACCTGAAGATATAGCAGTAGACTGGGTTGCGGTAAATGTGGATACACAAAAAGCATACATAGCAAACCATGACCTTTGGCTTGCTTACAAGCTTTCGAAAAATGAAGTCTTCAATAAAATGTACATTGCATCTATTGTGAATATAAAAAAATACAGGTTTGGAGAGTATAGAAGTCCAGAGGTTTTGATTGTGTCTTCTGTCAGGAAAGAAGATATAGTGGATGTAAAAGAGACAACAAGCCTTTGCGATAGAATACTTTATCAAAATGACCAGATATATATAGATTGTCTTGTGGAAAGAATTTCTCAAAACACAAATGTGGCAAAACACCTCATTGTAGACTATTTTACAAAACTCAGCCTTCAAAATAGCGATATCACTGCGCAGGTTGTGGAAAAAGAAGGCAGCAAACTTTATGTGTTTATCAACAGAAAAGATGAATGTGCATGGACTGTTGAGATTTGACAATAGTACCCCTTGAGATTTTAAGCAAACTTTACAAAGTTGGCTTTTGGGTAGTATACAAAAAAGAGCATTTATTATACAATTTCTATATAAAAATTGTTTTGAGGTCTTTTCTTTCTTTTGAAAACTCAAGGGGGATTTTTATGAAGTTCAAATTGATAGCCATTTTACTGGCAATTCTTTTTATGCTTGCTGCTTGCACGCCTCAAAAAGCAAAGACAAAAGAGTATTCACAGGAAGGAAAGTGGATGGTTTTAGATTATAAAGGAAAGGCTTTTGTCATTGACTGTGACAGCTCTTCTATTATCATCAGGGGAAAAGTCACATCTGACATTGCTGTAAGATACGTCAAAAAAGTGGTATGGACATATAATGAAAGTGGCAGCAATGTCAAGGAGCTCGATAGAATGGAACTGCAGAAGATTTTTGATGACATGGATGCCAGCATTGAAAATGAAGTTGACAGGGTCTATGTAAAGGCAAGGGCATACGGCAGTACTGAGGCAGTTTTAGCTAACAAGGTTTCAAATCCAAAAAGGGAATTTAAATTTGAGATTTTCCTGCCGCAGGACTGCAAAGTAGTTGTTCAAAACAATAGTGGCAGTGTAAGTATCTCAGATATTAAAGGCGGCTCTGTTTACATAGTAAATGGTGTGGGAAACATTGCAGTGACAAACACAGAAACAGTGCTTGACATTAAAAATGGTGAAGGTGATATCAAGCTTGACTATGTCAGCGGAGATTTTCTAATTAGCAATGGCAAAGGCAACATAAACCTCAAAATCGAAAAAACAGGCAGCTTCAAAGTTTCAACAACAAAAGGGAATATTATAGCAAAGATAGAGAAGGTAAGTGGATATGGCAATTCATCTATTGTAAATGTGGGTGAAGGAGATATTTCTTTTGCTGCAGGCAAAGCTGTCAAGGCAAAGATTAAGATTTCAGCAAAAGGCAAGGTAAAATCCGATTTTGACATCATAAAAATGGGAGACGGCTATTATATAGACCTTGATTCAGGGGAAAATACTATTAAAATCACAAATATGAATGGTACAGTAAAAATAATTAAAGATTATTAAAAAATACAGGGTCTGTTTTGAAGCTTGTGGACAGACCCTGTACTCTCTTTTATAATAATTTTTTCACACCCATCTCTGGACAATTGGCATGCGCCTGCCAAAACCAAACGCTTTTGATGTTACTTTCAAGCCCGGCGCTGCCTGTTTGCGTTTGTATTCTGCTCTTTCCACCATCTTTATTACTTTGAGTACAAGCTCTTTTGGGTATCCCATTTCCACTATTTCATTTATGCTCTTTTGCTCTTCTATATATGCAACAAGTATTGGATCAAGCACCTCATACGGTGGGAGAGTGTCCTGGTCTTTTTGGTTTGGTCGAAGCTCTGCAGATGGTGGTTTTACTAAAACGTTGTGTGGTATTATTTCTCTTTCCCTGTTTATATACCTTGCAAGCTCATACACAAGCATTTTCGGCAAATCTGATATAACTGCAAGCCCGCCTGCCATATCACCGTAAAGTGTGCAGTATCCAACTGCAAGCTCAGACTTGTTCCCTGTTGTGAGAACAAGCCTGTTTTCCCTGTTTGATATAAACATGAGGATATTTCCGCGAATTCGCGCTTGGATATTTTCTTCTGCAAGGTCTTGCAAGGGCGTTTCACTTGTGTTGAACATCCTCAAGTATGCTCTGAAAACATCTTCAATTGGATATATTCTAAACTCAATTCCAAGGTTCTCTGCTAAGCTTTTTGCGTCTTTTATACTGTGTTCTGAAGAGTAGCGCGATGGCATAGAAACACCTAAGACGTTTTCTCTTCCCAGTGCTTCAACCGCCAAACAGCAAACAACTGACGAGTCAATCCCTCCAGAAAGACCTACTACTGCCTTTTTGGTTATTCCTGTCTTTTCAAAGTAATCTCTTATTCCAAGCACAAGCGCTTTTTTAATCCACGAGATGTCTTCTTGTATTTTAATTTCTGGTATTTTATCAATATTTTCAAGTTCAATTTCTAGAATGTCCTCTTCAAACTCTTTTGCTTTTGCTACCAGCCTGCCGTCTGAGCTGAGTACCACACTGTTTCCGTCAAATATCAGCTCATCGTTTCCACCAACCTGATTCACATATATAACAGGAATGCCATACTTTGTTGCAGCCTCTTTCAAAACTTTTAGCCTCTGAGTTTCAAGTTTCGTATAATGATATGGTGATGCTGAAAGGTTTATAAACACCTTTGCACCCTTTTGACAAAGCTCGTCAAGCACGTTTATATCGTACATTGCATTTTCATCGTTGTTTATGTTCCAGATATCCTCGCATATGCTTATCCCAAAGTTTATTCCTTCAATAGTTACAACCTCTCTTGTAGGGCTTGGTGTAAAATACCTGTTTTCATCAAATACATCATAAGAGGGCAAAAGAGTTTTGTGTATAATCTTTTCTATTTTGCCCTGATAAAGAATAATAGCGCTATTGAAAAGCTTTGAAACATGATGGCTCTTTGTTGGGCTACCGACAATTACGTAACTGTCTTCCACTTCTTTTGCAATTTTTTCTATTGCCTTGTCAACAGCCTCTATAAAGTCTTTTTGAAACAAGAGGTCTTTTGGAGGATATCCGCAGATTGCAAGTTCCGGAAATATAAGAATTTTTGCGTCTCTGTGCGATTTTATAATCTCAATTATCTTTTTTGTGTTACCTTCAATATCTCCAACAATGGGATTTATCTGGCAAAGTAAAACCTTCATATTTTCCACCTTCTTTGTGCTAAATATACTCTGAGATTGTGTCAATAAAGTCTTCAAAATCATTTAAATTGTTAAGTATGATTTCGTAAACCATTTCTCTGTTTATTTTTGCATAATCGTGCACAAGAATATTTCTAAAACCAGCCATTTTAGAAAATTTTTCAAACTGGGTTTTGTTAATAATATTGTTTTCAAAAAGTACTTTAAAAATATCTTTATAGTTTTCTGGCTTTCGCAAATGTAAATCAGAAATTATATGATTACATATGTCAAAAATAGCTTCTATTGCAAGATGTAAAAATCTTTCAGCAGAGCCATAAACAAATTTATTTGAAATATATTCTTCTTTTGGAGTATTTCTAATCTCTTTTAAAAAGTCAATATACTCTTTAAGCTGTGATATTTTAGACAAAATCACATCTCTTTTGACCATAAAAAAGTCACCTTCTAAAAAATTCTTTATTTTTTATACTTTCAAGAATCTTTTGATTGTATATTTCAGAATAATAGCTAAAATCAAGGTATTCTCTGAGCACACTTGCTTCAAATAAGCTTCTTTCTTCATGGTCTTTTAGAATTATCCCATCCTTGATTATGCTGTACTTTAAAAAAATATTAGCATTTTTCAGGTTGACAATATCAACATCTCTTTTAAATAGAGTTTTTCCCTCTTCCATCAAAAGACCTCTCAAGATTGCTTCGTCAATCGCAGGGATATCTTCTTCAAACATAACTGCGATGTCAACATCGCTCATATTGTTAAATGTTCCTGTTGCAAATGATCCGAACAAATATGCAAACTTTATTGGGCATTCCTTGGATATTCTCTCAACAAACTCCACTGCCAGCTCTATAATTTTTTCTTGTTCCATAACACATCCACACAGCTTCCTACAAACTCTTTCATAAAATTATATCACAAAAAAGAAAAAAGCGCTTTTATTTTTGCTCTTCTTCTTTATTTTTTTGATCTTTTTATAGAAGTTACTATTTTTCTAAGAGTTAATATTTAACTTTGTTTTAACAATTTTTAAATGAAGGTTTAATATTTCCGCTGTATAATAGGTAACATATGTTGAAAAGGAGATTTTAAGTTTTATGAAATTAAAATTTTTTAAAACCCGCATTAACCTCTTAACTTTATTTTTGGTGTCACTATCTGCCACAGTATTTAGAATAGTGTTGCAGGCTTTTATTCCACCAACTGCCGAGATTTCTCTGCCGAGAAGTATGATTGTTGAAGCGGGCGTGTTAATTCCTTCATTTATAGCTTATGCTCTGATTGTTTATTTTTTCCTATCAATAGGCTTTGCAATAGTTCAAGAAGGACTGCAGGGGAACAAAATTAAAAAAGGATTAACATTTGGATTTTTATTTTCTGTAATGTGGGGGATATACTTACTTGAACCCTTACCTACACTTTTCACTAATAAACTAACTGAAATGTTAGCTTATCCAATAGTGGACGGACTCTCACTTATGTTTTTAGGATTGCTGTTGGGCGTATTTGTTGGCAAAGACTCTCAAAACCTAAAGAATATGGATTTTAATTTAGGTAAAAGGAGATTGGCAATAGTAACTTTTTGTTTTGTGTTGTTAAGATTATTTAGCTATAATGTAATTCATATTACTTCTTCTTTTTTCACAAGTCCTTTAAAAACAATAATATGGACAATTATAAGCGGCAGTTGGATAGGAATTATGTATTCAATTTTGAAGAGAGGTATTGGGGTAAAAAGTGACTTAAAAAAAGCCTTAACTTTTGGATTTTTTATTTATGGTGCAAATCTCTTATTATTCAATTTTTTTATTGTATTAGTTTACAAAGTAAATATTATTGATTTGATAGCAAGGACAATGACAGATATAACATCAATAACGATTGGAACATACATTAATGAAAAAATTATACAGAAACAAAAAAGGTATATTTAAAATGGTTATGACGTTGGCTATTCCTCAATCCGATTGTTAAAAAGTTGACTTATAAGATGTTTAATCTATATAATAAGAGGAAGAAAGGCGCTGTCCAGATGTCAGCGATTTTAGGGTGATATGTATGGATATAACTTCGTTAAAATATTTTGTTAAAGTGTGCCAAAATAATAGTTTTTCTAAAGCAGCGCAAGAATTATTTGTTACTCAGCAGGCTATAAGCAGGATAATCAAGAACTTAGAAAAAGAAATTGGTGCGCCTCTTTTCTATAGAGATTCCAAAGGAGTTTATCCCACTGAGCTTGGAAAATATATCTTGCCAAAAGCAGAAGTTTTAGTCAAAGAGTTTGAGAATTTTGTTGCAGAAATTAATGATATGGTAAACAAGAAAAAAGAAAAACTGAGAGTAGGTTTTGCGCCAGGGACCTTGCAGGTTTTAGGAGTAAAAGAGATTGTTGAATTTGAAAGTAAGTATTATGATATTGAAATTGAAATAGGAGAATATACAGATGTGGATTGTGAATTAAATGTTTTAAATGGATTTCTTGATTTAGCGCTTACAGTGAGACCGAAAGATGAGAAGAGATTCAAATACTATCACTTGATAAAAGAAAACCTTATTGCGATAGTTAATAAAAATAATCCATTATCTCATAAAAAAAGTATCAAATTTGAAGACCTCAAAGATGAAAAGTTTATTATTTTAGATGATACTTTCCGAATTCAGCGTGTTCTCATGGAACATTTCAAAAAAGCGGGGTTTACTCCCAATGTTTATTATAAATCCAGTCATGACCTCAATGTTGCCTACGACTTTGTCGAATTAAATAAAGGCATTTTTGTTTTTGTTGAAAAGTTAACTCATGTTGAAAAATACAATAACATTTGTTGCATACCCATAGATGAGCCGGATGTATTTTGGGATGTAGGGTTTATTGTAAAGAAGAATACTAAAATTAGTCCAGCAGCAGAGAAATTCATAAACTATTTTCTCAGCAAGAACAGAAGCAGAACAACACAAAGTTCAAATTAAAAAAAGCCATAATCTCAAGCCTGTCTAAAATTTAAAAAAATTTCTTATGTTATAAAGGCTTGAGAATTATGGCCAAAGATACTTTTCTTAAGTTTTATTTTACTGTCCAGTTTACAGATTATAGGCGGTTAAAAATCCAGATTCCATTGCATTTCTTATAGTTCCAATTTCTTTGGCATCTCCAAGTATAAAGACTTTATCAAAATTAGATTTTATTTCATCAACATACTCTTTATTTGGAACTCTTCCCAGAGAAAGTACAATATAATCAAACTCGTATTGTTCCTGTACTTTGGTCTCAGTATTTTCGAAGATGGCTATATTTTCATCTATCTTGACCAATTTTCGTTTCGGATACAGTTTAACATTGAAGGCTTTCAGATGATTGAGTACATCTATTAAATTCTGAAAATATGCTCCCGGTCCTATTTCGTCGGCCATTTCGAATATGCTAACATCATTGTTATTTTCAGCAAGGTAGTGAGCAGTTTCAAGACCTGTTAGTCCTGATCCAACTACAGTCACTTTTTTATTATTCAATGTTATTTTTCCACTCAAAACATCTTCAATAGTCAGCACATTTTTGCTTTCTATCCCTGCAATTGTTTGTGGTATCAATGGCTTTGAACCGTGCGCGATAAATACTGCATAAGGATTAAGAGCTTTTAAAGTTTCTATAGTAGGTACAGAGTTGTATCTTACTTCAATACCCATCTTTTCAATCTGGGATTTTAGATAGTCTATTAACCATTTAATTTTCTCTTTCTTAGGTGGTTTACAACCAAGCTGAAGCATACCTCCTATTTTATCTGATTTTTCAAATACAATGGGTTTGTATCTTCTGAGTGCTAAAACTCTTGCAGCCTCAAGACCAGCAGGTCCTGCTCCAATTATTGCAACAATTTTTCCTTCGCCATCTTCTTTAAAGCTGCTAAGCTCATCTTCTCTTCCTGCTTGAATGTTAATGGCGCATTGACAAGGAATACCTGTCAAGTCAGCCTTCATAAGAGTTTCCATGCAATACAGGCAAGAGATACACTTTCTTATTTCATTTACTCTACCTTCTTTTGCCTTATTTGCCCATTCGGGGTCTGCGAAATGTTGTCTTGCTGAGCCTGCAAAATCGATTTTTCCTTCTTTGATTAACTGGTCTGCATACTCTGGGTCTCTTATAACTGATACTGCTATTACAGGTATGTTTACAGCTTTTTTTATTGTTTCAGCCAAATATATCTTCCACCCTTGGTCAAAAGATATAGGTTCCCATGCTACATTCATAGTTTCATATATTCCACAGCTTATATCGAGTGCATCCACACCCAAAGCTTCTAACCTTTGAGCTATTTTGATGCTCTCTTCAAGGTGCAGTCCTTCTTCAGGAAGGCCTATAAGTCCTAAAAATTCGTCAACTGATAACCTTACTAACAGAGGATAGTCTTTACCACATTTCTCTCTTATACCTAAAATTATCTCTTCAAGAAATCTCATTCTGTTTTCAAGACTTCCACCATACTTGTCCGTTCTTTTGTTAGTGTAAGGGCTCAAAAACTGGTTAACCAAGTATCCGTGAGCTGCATGAATCTCAACACCATCTATACCTGCTTTTTTGACTCTTACTGCTGCATTTATGAACTTGTCTATCATATCTTCAATTTGTTCAATAGTCATTTCCTCAACTGGTTGGCGCACCACCTTACATTCTATCTTGCTTGGCGCTGGCATTGACAAATTTCCGTTTATAGCCGAAATTCCCTGTCTTCCAGGATGATAAATCTGAGCTACTATTTTAGCATCATATTTATGAATTTCATCTGCTAAAGCTTTAAGACCCGGGATAAATTTGTCATCATAGACGCATATCTGCCTTGTATTACCTTTTCCTCTTTCGTCAACCACTGTACATTCTGTAATTATAAGTCCGACTCCCCCTTTTGCTCTTGCAGCATAAAAGTGGATATCTTTTTGGGATACGGTCCCGTCGGGACTAGCTAATGCATTACCCATTGCTGTAAATACTATCCTGTTTTTTATTTCCATTGTCCCGATTTTAGCCTTTGAAAACAGATTATCAAACATCCAAATACTTCCTCCTTTTATGATGGTTTTCTTTGTTAAACAATTCACTTATCCTTCCTTTAATTTATGATAAGCATTTTCAGAGGTTTTGTGAAACATAAAACTATTGTGCCACTCACAACATTTTGTGATACCTTAGAAAATAATTTTGTGAATAGAAGTATTTCTATGACAGCCCAAAAATTATTAAGTTGACAAGCAACTTCCTGAGGGTTATCTTTCTCCTTCCTCTTTGAACTTCCTTGGAGACAGTCCTGTGTATTTTTTGAATATCATCGAAAAATATTTATAGTCGCTAAATCCAACCTTTTCGGCAACCTCATAAGATTTTAGGTTTGTAGAAAGGAGAAGCTCTTTTGCTTTGTTTATCCTGAGTTCATTCAAAAAGTCCACAAAACTTTTACCAGTTTCTTCTTTGAATATTTTGCAAAAATAGTTTGGAGAAATTCCGCAAATCTCAGCAATATCAGACAGTAAAATTTGGGTTGCATAGTTTTTCTCAATGTAACTTATGGCATCTTTTATAATTTTTCTGTGCCTGCTTTCTTTTACATTCTGAATCTTGTCAATACAAGAGAGGGCAAAGTCTATTAGGCTCTTTTTCATATTTTCACTTTCTTGTTTATTAAAAGAAAAGGCTGCGCTTTTGACAAACTCATCTTTTAAAGCAGGGCAGATTTCTTTTGCCTTGGTCAAAATAAGGTCAGAAAGCTTCTTATAAGTGTTTTCTAAAGAGCTTTTATCATCTTGATCTTCCAGTTTTTCAAAAATCTTATTTACCAGCAAAGTTGTCTTTTCCTTATCAAGAGCCATAAAAGCATTTAAAAGCTCGACCTCGTCTTCAGTCAGCTGAGATGGAAGGAACTTGCTATCTGATGCACTTTTTAAAGATAGATGCAGCTGTTTTTTGCTTGAGACAACAATTCCTTTTGAAAATGAAATTTTAACGTTAAGATACTTCTTGGCGTTGGATTTTATTTGATTTAGAAGCTTTTCATCTATCTCTTTTGGTTCACTCAAGTTTACTATCAAAATCAAGGTATTGTCACCAAAATCGCCGTAAAATACAAAGCCACGGTATTTTTCCTGGATATCCTCTTCAATTAGGTTTAAAAGTAGATTTAGCACAAACTCTTTGTTCTTGTGTACAGAAGACTCCATTAACATAAAAATATCTTCAACCACAGCCAAAATCACCTGAAAGTAAGGACCTTCTAATGAGATTTTCAAAAGCCTTTCTTTCACAGGGTCAAGCACTATTTCGGGATTTGCAAACAGACTTTTTAAAAACGAAGACCTTAAAACATATATGTTCTCTTCCACGATGTTTTTGTACAGCAAAGTCTCAAAAGACTTTTTCTGTTCCTCAATGATAGATTCTTTTAACCCAACAACTACCTTAATCAGCTCATCTGCGCTCACAGGTTTTAAAAGATAATCAGATGCACGGAGTTTGAGGGCAGTCTTTAAGTATTCCACATCGTCATAGCCTGTGAGAAACACAATCTTTATATTCGGCAGGCTCTGCTTTATAATCTTTGCAGCTTCAAGTCCGTCCAAAATGGGCATTCTAATGTCCAAAAGGACAATGTCTGGCTGTTTTGAAAAGCAAAGCTGTGCTGCCTCCTGACCATTTGATGCTTCTCCTACTATTTCAATTCCGTATGATGTCCAGTCAATTGAAGATATTATTCCTTTTCGGATTACCCTTTCATCATCAGCAACAACCATTTTAATCATTTCAAATCACCTTCTTTTAAAGCTGGTTGTACAACAGTCACCTTTGTTCCAAGCCCTGGTGTGCTTTCAATTTCTATGCCATATTCATTCCCAAACGCAAGTTTTATTCTGTCATTGACATTTTTAAGTCCTATCTTACCATTTGGACTGTCATTCTTCAGAGCACTTTCAAACACCTCTTTTGGAGCACCAGCTCCTGTGTCGGACACGATAAAATATAGCTTTTCATCTTTTGTAAACACTTCAATGCTTATTTTTCCCTTCTTCCCGCTTTTTTCTATGCCATGATATATTGCATTTTCCACAATTGGCTGCAGAACAAGCTTTACTGTTTTATAGCATAGGGCTTGGCTTTGAACATTTAACGAAAATTCTATCAAGTCCTGATACCTGACCTTTTGTATTAGGATGTAACTATTAAGATGTTCTATCTCTTCTTTCACAGTTATGATGTTACTTTTATTTGCCAATATGGACCTGAAAAGTTTCGAGAGTGCCTCAACAAGGATGCAAGCTTTTTTTGCACCTTCAAGTCGGGCTGTCCAGTATATTGTATCAAGTGTGTTGTAAAGAAAGTGGGGGTTGATTCTTTCTTGCAGGGCTTTTAACTCTGCCTCTTTTTGCTTTATTGTTGCAATGTAAACCTGGTTCATAAGCTCATTGAGTTTTGTAGACATACTGTTGAATGCTTGAATTAGCTTTGACACCTCATCATTTCCCCTTGGCTGCATGTACACATCAAAGTTCTGGTTTGCGATATGTCTCATAAAAATTCTTAGCTGTTTGAGCGGATAGAGGATACTGTTTTGGAAGAAAACAAGAAAAATAGATGCAGCAAAAAGGGCAAGAAGGATAGTAATAAAAAGATAGCTTTGTATAGCTCTATTTTCAGCAACAAGACTTGCCTTTTCTACAAAGCTCACAACCTTCCACCCAAGAGGTTTTATGGTAGAGTATGTGACAAGAAAGGTTTTGCCAGACAGTTTTGTGTAAAAAAAGCCCTGTTCAATATTTTCCATGGGTTTTGTAGAAATCATCTTGGCAAGGTTCTTTCCGATTAAAGTCTTTTCTGTTGAGCTTAGAATAAAATAGTTCTGGTTACAGATAACAAAGTTTTCAGAAAAATTTGAGCTAAGGCTTATTACCTCCTCAAACAAGCTTTTTTCATCAATATTTATCTCTAAATACCCAATCAGGTTTTTGAAGTTGTTAATATCTCTTATAGGACGAACAAGGGAAATCACATACGTTAATATTCCTGCCCTGCTTGTTATGACATTAGGACACCATTCAAAGCTCTGGACGTTGATATTAGAAAGATTTAAAGTCTGCTCTTTGATTCCATATGTGTCAAATATAGTATTATTTTTACCCATTATGTAGATGGAATGAATATATGGTTTTTCACCTACGAGGTATGTTAAAAAGTCGTTTACAAGTACCCTTGCCTTTTCAAGCTCCTGTTGGTCGGTGTCAGTGTCGGATTTCAAAAGCTGTCTCAAATCGCCGCTCTGAATAAAGTAAAGCGATGCTTCTTTTATATCATTTGTAATAAGCTCAAGAGAGCTTGCAATCTGTTTTACAGTGTGAAGATGTGAAAATGCGAATTTGCTTTCCACTATTTTGACAGATTTTATATATGAAGCTATTCCAATCGGGAAGCTTGAAAGAATAATCAGAAAGATTGCACATACCATAATTTTAAACTGGAGACTACTTGATATCTTTTTCACTTTACCGATTCCTTTCTAATATAAAAATCTTTTAAGATTAAAATAGCACAGAAGGTACTTAAATAACAAGGGCAAAAGATTCCGGAAAGATAAAAATTTATAATTTTCGAATATTTGTTTGGAGACAATCTTAAACGAATAATAAAACAGCAAATGTGTTAAAATAATAGAAGTTTTAATAAGATTGTTACCTACAAATTGCATAATCAAATTTGTATAATTGACAGTAGAAATGAAAATCAAGAAACAAGAGGGAGGTAAAATCTATGAAAAACTCAAGATTTATAAAAAGAGTTTTGGCTATTTTAGTGGTTTTTGGACTTGTGCTTTCGCTTGCTGCCTGCAAGAAAAAGACAGCTGAGCAGCCACAGCAGAGCAGCCAGAACAAAAACATCGAAGAAAAAATTACTTTAACGTTTACTCACATGTTTACAAACGATGGCAGTGCAATAAGCGATGGTTTTTACAATGCACTAAATGAGTACAAAAAAGCACATCCGAATGTGACAATAAAACAGGAAGCTCTGTCGCATGACACTTATGAGACAAAGATAAAGACACTGGCTGCCGGTGGAGAACTTCCAGATGTGTTTGTTATCAAGGGTTCAATGGTTGACCCATTTTACAACAACGGTCAGATTGCGCCTTTAAATGATGCGCTTGACAGTGACATGGCATGGAAAAATAGCTTTGTTGAGGGTGCGTTTGACGATTTCAAAAGAGGAGACAAGATACTGGGAATACCAATCCAGGTTCAGCCAACGTCCCTTATATTCTACAACAGAGAAATTTTCAAGGAAGCAGGTATAAATGAGTTTCCAAAAGATTGGAATGAGTTTAAAGATGCTGTCAAAAAACTCAGAGCAAAAGGTTATATTCCAATCACTGCAGGAAACAAAGGAAAATGGCTTGTTGAGTCGTGTATTCTGAGCACTCTTGGTGACAGGTTCACAGGGACAGACTGGTTTGTGTCTATAAGAGATAGAAAAGGTGCAAAGTTTACCGACCCAGAGTTTGTAAATGCGCTCAGGGCAATTGATGAGCTTGTTAAGATGAAGGCATTTAACAGCGATATCAACTCGCTTGACAACAACCAGCAAAGGACTCTTTATTACAACAAAAAAGCTGCAATGTTCTTTGAAGGTGGCTGGGCAATTTCGCTTGTGACAAATGAGGCTCCAAAGGATGTTTTGGATGCAACAGAGCTTGCTATAATTCCGCCTGTGCCAGGTGGGAAAGGATTGCCAAACACAGTTTCAGGCGGTGCTGGCTGGGCGTTTCAAATAAATGCAAACCTTGATGGGAGCAAGAAAAATGCTGCCATTGAACTTTTAAAAGCACTCTCGAGCGAGGCATATTCAAGACCCATGCTTGAAAAAGGTGGTTTCCCGGCAACAAAGGTTACAAATTATGATGAAAGTAAGCTTTCTACTCTTGCGAAGAAATATCAACAGCTTGCGAAGAATATAAAATATGTTCCTGTTTATGATGTTCAGCTATCACCCGGTGTGATTGAGGTTATGAACAGTGGCCTTCAGGACATGATAATAGGCACGCTTACACCTGAAAAGCTTGCTCAAAAGATTCAGCAGGAGTACGAAAGAGAGGCTTCTAAATAAAGAAGATGGTTTAATTTTAAATTTTCACCAATAAACAGAAAGGGGAGGGAAGAGTTTGCCCTCCTCTTTTAGTTAGAAAGTATAAATTTAGAAAAATTTTTCAGAGGTGAGTATACTTCTATGGAAAGAGGACTTTTTAAACCAAAATCAAGAGTTTTCATTGGGTATTTGGCTTTGCCGGTTTTATGGTATGTATTTGTTGTTGTCATGCCGCTCATTTTGGCGCTCAAGTATAGTCTTTATGACTGGTCTGGTGGGCCAAGAATGAGATTTGTTGGACTTTCGAACTATGCAGAACTTATAAAAGACACAGATTTTTGGCTGTCGTTTAAAAACAATGTAATAATTACCTTACTTTGCATTGTTGGGCAGATTGGCATTGCATTTGTCTTAGCTGCCCTTATGACAACAAGGGTTTTAAAGTTCAAAGAGTTTCACCGCACAGTAATATTTTTGCCTGTTGTTCTATCTGCAGTTGTAATAGGTTTTATCTGGACGCTCATATATAACCAGCAGATAGGGATTTTAAACTGGGTTTTAAGAGCAATTGGTCTTGAAAGCTTGATAAAGCCATGGCTTGACGACCCAAAGATAGTTATCTACTCTGTTTCTGTGCCACTTATATGGCAGTACATCGGATTTTACCTTGTGATTTTGATGGCGTCGCTTCAATCTATTCCGAAAGAAATATTTGAAGCAGCCGAAATAGACGGTGCAGACGGGTTTAAAAGAACAATTTATATCATATTGCCTCTTTTGGCAGACACTTTGAAAGTTTCTGTGATGCTCTGTATTGCAGGAAATATGAAGGTGTTTGACCATATATATGTCATGACAGGCGGTGGTCCTGGTAAAAGTTCAATGGTCATGGCACAGTATGCTTACAATAATTCGTTTATAATGTTCAAACTTGGTTATGGTTCTACAATCTCTGTGGGAATACTTGTATTGAGCCTTGCAATAATTCTGCTTTCGCGAAAATTAATGGGGGGAAAGACACAATGACGCTCAAAAGGATACTATCAAGAATAGGAGCTTTGATTATAAACGCTTTTGTGATGCTGCTATCACTTTCATGTATTTTCCCGATTGTCTGGCTTATTTATTCATCACTGAAGACAG
The DNA here is from genome assembly GCF_000166355.1 of Caldicellulosiruptor hydrothermalis 108. NCBI lineage: Bacteria > Bacillati > Bacillota > Caldicellulosiruptorales > Caldicellulosiruptoraceae > Caldicellulosiruptor > Caldicellulosiruptor hydrothermalis. The sequence continues at coordinate 2,497,891 of NC_014652.1, read as the reverse complement.
AAAAAGAATTTGCACTAAACATTGCCGCCCTGCCAGCCCACCCAACCTTTGAAAATTATATAAATGCCATCAAAACTGCAAAGATGCACATATACTTTTTCAACAGCCTATTTACAACAGTTGTCTCAGTCATCTTGATTGTTTTGTTTAGCTTCGTAGTTGGGTACTTCTTTGCAAGATACAGATTTGCAGGGAGAAATTTTCTTTACACAATGTTTTTGGCAGGGATGCTAATACCAATCCATGCTCTGCTTGTTCCGATGTTTGTTGAGTTCAAAGTGCTTGGACTTTTGGACAAAAGAATAACGTTGATTTTGCCATATGTAGGGCTTGGACTTCCAATGGCAATATTTTTGATGGAAAACTTTATAAAAGATATTCCGCACGAGATTGAAGAAGCTGCGTACATTGATGGAGCGACACTTACTACAACCCTTTTTAGGATCATTCTTCCCATTTGCAAGCCGATTATTTCAACAGTTGTGATTCTAAGCAGTTTGTCTTCATGGAACGAGTTTTCTTTTGCCCTTGTTTTGATAAAAAGTGATGCTTTGAAGACTTTGCCTGTTGGTCTTACTAATTTCTCTTCTCAGTACACAGTAAAATACACTCAGCTTATGGCAGCAATCACAATTGCAATACTTCCTGTGATTGTGGTGTATCTGATATTTAACAAAAGAGTAATCCAAGGACTTGTTGCAGGAGCTGTCAAAGGGTGAAGATTTTCACCCTTTTATTTTTTCTTAAAAAATGAGATAAAGACTAAAAATAAAGAAAGAGAAACTTGTGGTGAGAAATATTATAATAAATTCTGAAAAGACTATCAAAAAAACAGGAGGGCAAAGACTGTGAAAATAAGTCTTGACGGAAAGTGGAAGTTCAGAGAAGTCGGTCAAAATGAGTACTATGAGGCAAGCGTGCCAGGATGTGTCCAGCTTGATTTAATCAATCTTGGAAAACTTCCCGACCCTTTTTATGCTACAAACGAGGTTTTGTTTTATGATCTGGAAGAGAAAGATTTTGAGTATGTAAAAGAGTTTGATGTTGATAATGTCGATTTTCAGGTCAAAAAGCTTGTGTTTGAAGGAATTGATACGGTATCTGAGATTTATTTAAATGACCATTATTTAGGAAAGACTGACAACATGTTTTTAAAATATGAATTTGATGTGAGTCTTGCACTTAAAAAAGGAAAAAACATTTTGAAGGTGGTGCTTCATTCACCAATAAAAGAGGCAGAAAGACTCAAAAGTATTTACCAGTCAAGTTACAGCTATCCGCAGAGAAGCTGGATAAGAAAGTCGCAGTATTCGTACGGCTGGGACTGGGGGCCAAGAATTCTCCAGATAGGAATCTGGAAGAGCGTATATTTGGAACTTCACAATGGGCTTGAAATTCAAGATAAGTTTGTAAAAGTGGAAAGTATCTCAGATGAGCTTGCCATTGTAAGGGTGTTTGCAAAGATAAACTGTTTTGAAAAACCATCCGAAGTTGAGATAGAGGTATTTGATGGTAGCTTTTCTATGAAAATTTTTCCAGAGGTTTATAAATCAAAAGAGGGGTATTTTATTGATGAAAGGATTGAGATAGAAAACCCCAAACTTTGGTGGCCAAACGGGTATGGGGAGCCTTCTTTGTATGAGTTTAAAATAACTGCGAAGAGTTCAAATGAATTTCAAGAAAGGAAGGTTACAACAGGGCTCAGGACTGTTAGGATTATAAAAGAAAAAGATGAGTATGGCGAGAGCTTTATATTTGAAATAAACGGTCAAAAGATTTTTGCAAAAGGTGCAAACTGGATACCTGCTGATTCCATCCTGCCAAGGCTGAAAGAAGATGACTATAAAGAATTAATTAAAATGGCAAAAGATGCAAGCATGAACATGTTAAGAGTATGGGGCGGCGGAATTTATGAGTATGACTGGTTTTACGATGAGTGTGACAAAAACGGTATAATGGTGTGGCAGGATTTCATGTTTGCATGCTCAATCTATCCTGATGAGTTTGACTTTTTCGTTGAGAATTTCAAGGAAGAGGCAGAGTACCAGATAAAGAGGCTCAGAAACCATCCATGCATTGTGCTGTGGTGTGGAAATAACGAAAACAACTGGGGCTTTGTAGACTGGTGGCACATCAGCGACCCAGAGTTTTTGGGCAACAGGATATATAAAAAGGTGCTTCCTGAAATTTTAGCAAAACTTGATCCAACAAGACCATATCATATCTCAAGCCCGTATGGAGGTGATCATCCAAACAGCGAAAAAGCTGGCGACAAGCACACATGGGATATCTGGGCTGGCTGGAAAGACTACATTTACTACAAACACGACAATGCAAGGTTTGTGAGCGAGTTTGGTTTTCAGGCAGCTGCACACCTTGACACAATGAAAAAGTACATTCCTCTTAAAGACCAAACAATCTTTTCAAAAACTTTGAGAATGCACGAAAAGCAGGAAGAGGGCTTAGAAAGACTTATCAGGTACATGGCAGGCTCAGTTGGTCTTCCAAAAGACTTTGACTCTTTTGTTTACCTTTCACAGTTTGTTCAAAAAGAGGCCATTAAAACCGCTGTTGAACATTATCGTAAAAATAAGTTTAGAACTGCCGGTGCTCTTTACTGGCAACTTAACGATTGCTGGCCTGTTATATCATGGTCATCAATTGATTACTTGAAAAGAAGAAAGGCACTTTACTATGAGTCAAAAAGGTTATTTGCAAAGTTTTTGCCAGTTGTTGAGTATGAGGATGGAAAGCTTAAAGTTTATGTTGTAAGCGATGATTTGAAGACAAAACAAGGCAAGCTAAGTATTACAATCTGGAACTTTGATGGGCAGAAACTTTATGAGAAAGATCTTGCTGTAGAAATTCCTAAAAATAGTGTAATAGAAGTATTTTCTGAGAAAGTAGAAAACTTGAATATTTTAAAGGGTGAGTGGTTATATATACCCAAACATGTTGAAACGGCTGTAATTGGGGATAAGATAGACAGAGGGCTTTTGGAAAGCATAGTTTTTGTGAGCCTTTTTGTTGATGAAGTGGAGTACGAAAACTACTTTGTATTTGAAAAGCCAATAAACCTTGAACTAAAACCCTGCCAGTTTGAGTACAGAATAGAAGATGACCATATTATAATAAAACCCAAAACTCCTGCAATTTGCCTTATAATTGAAGCTGACAAGGATGTAGAAGATAACTTCATCTTTGCAAGACCTGAAAAGGAGTACAAAATTCGTTTAAATGACGCCAAAGTTAACAGGGTTTGTGATTTGGTTGAGTTGGTGATAAGGTAAACTAAATACTTCTACACAGAATACTCTTGTAACCCTCTCTGGCATGTGGCGAGTTTTTAAGTTTGTGTGATGAGAATAATTCAATGCCAGAGGGGGTTTTGTTTTTCAAAAGGTAAAACTTTTATTAAGTTCATTGTAGCTCTTGATTTACAGAAATTTTTTAGTTTTCAAAAATGTTTATGCAGTTAAGATTAAATCAATAGAAAAAAGCTATATAGTTGTTTATAGAATTATGATATTGCCTTTAATTATAAGGTATTTTTGTTTTAAACAAATATTACAACATATTTAACAAAAATATTGACAATTTAAAATAGTATTAATATAATTTAGATAGTTAAGCGGTTAACCTAATCTGTATTATATTCAGATTTAATATGAAAGGAAGTGACATATGCAAGATTAATATCACTTCACTAAATATTAAAATTTTGACTTATCAAAGGGAGAGATATATAAAGGGAGGAGGTATGTGTATAATGGTCAGAAGAATTTATAAAAAGATATTTTCTTTGATAACATTATTTTCAATAATAATTAGTTTTGTTCCTATTAGAGTGTATTCGGAAGAACCCAATAGCAATCTGTTTGTAAATTCATTAGACGGCAACATAAAAGTTATTACTGGCAGTGTTATTTATCGAATAGAGAACAAATACAAAGCGGGTCAATATTTGTATGAAGATAGTAATAATCAGGTAGCATATGGGACGCCGGATATATTTGATATGAGGTCACACTGGGTGATAGAGGATGCAGGAAATGGGAAGTATAGGATAAGGAACAGAGCAACAGGGCATTACATGAACATAGAGGGACAGGAGTATGGGAGTAATCCGCCACTCAAGTGTAGTGAGATACAAGAGGACTGGGCGAGTGCCAGATTTGAGATAAAGTTATTTGAAGGGGACTATGACCAAGGGACATATGTAGTTAAAAGTGAGCTGAATAGTAACTATGTATTGCATATAGAGCAGGATGATGGAGTAGCACATGTGAGCAACTGGGCGCAGGAGACATGGGGTTCAGCTCATTGGGTATTTAGAGATGCAACGAATTATGATAACAGCAATTTAGGTAGTCCAGAGCCACCAACAGGTACGCAACCGCCTGAAATTGTTCCAAACCAATATTATCGTATTCAAAATGAATGGAAACAATATGAGTATTTATATGATGATAATGGTATTGTAAAATATGGAACTCCTAATTCAGAAGATGAAAGATTTATTTGGATGATTGAAGAATACAATGGTAATTATAGGATTAAGAACAAAGCAACAGGTAATTATATTAATATCGAAGGTCATAAGATTGTTGACAAGACATATTCTAATGGGTATTGGGCTGATGTTGTAAAATGTAGTCAATGGCAAGATAAAAATACATTCCTTTGGCAATTAAAGCCACAAGGTAATAGTTATAATATCATGACTGTTGCTGATCAAAACTTGTATCCCAATTTTGGTCTCCATGTTGAGGATCAGTTAGGAACTCTTCAATGTAGTGATGTTAATCCTACTTGGGGTAGTATGAAATGGAATTTCAGAACACTGGATGAACCTATAGTGAGTAAACCTGTTGAAAAACCAGATTTTAGTGGATCAGAGTATTGGTTGATAAAGAATTATTGGACCAAACTATATTTGATGGAAAAGGAAGGTAAACTTATATATGGTAATATCAATAAAAATGATGAAAGTGTCCAGTGGGCAGTAGAAAAACAGGGGGAATATTACAGGCTTCGAAATAAAAAGAGTGGTCATTATATAAACATTAAAAATAATATGGACTATGTGGAAGTGTCAAGTGTAGATCCGAATGATTTATCAGCTCAATGGAACATTGAATATGGAACAAAAACTGGTTATGTAGTCATTCAAAATCCCTCAAATCCAAATCAATATATAAATGTAGAAGCTAAGAAAGGTTATGCACAATGTACTCAAATAGATCCGTCCTGGGGTAGTCCTCAATGGATGTTTATTCCAGCTAATGTAAACCAGCAGTATGTCCGAATAAAAAGTGTTTATAACAATGGGTATATGTATGAAGATAAGGATGGAAGAGTGAGATTTAGCCCTACAGTAGATGTTAACAACCCTGTATCTCATTGGCTAATCGAAATATTTGGAAATGCAAAACGTATAAAGAATAGAGCAACAGGACATTATTTAGCGGTGGAAAGTCTTTTAAATGGTAATGAGATGGTAGATCCATTAGAGAGTATGAATATTCAAGATGATTGGATGAGTGCTTTATGGACAATTAATTCAGTTGGGGATAATGTATACAGTTTGCAAAATGTATACAGAAGTGAGTGCTATATACATGTAGAAGAAAATACTGATTATGTTTATTGTAATAATAACGTTTCATCAAATTCTCAAAAAGTTCAGTGGACATTAGAACCAGTTAATTGTGAAATTCCTTTTAGTATTCCGACTGGTTATGTGAGAATAAAAAATAATTTAACTGGAAGTTACTTGTATGAGAATTTAAATGGAGTTATCCTATATGGTAATAATCCTCCAAATGATGGACGAGCACATTGGAAAATAGAAATAGAAAATGGTATTGCTAAGATAAAGAATAGGGTAACAGGACACTATATTAGTATTGATAATAAAACAAGGTATGTTGAAGCTTTGCCTCAAGAGATGATAAAAGAAGGTGCAAATTGGATAATTGAAGTTTCAGATGCAACAAATTATGTATTAATAAAAAGTAACATGCCAGAGAGAGAAACTGATTACATTAATATTGAAAATCAGGCTGGTTATGTTGAATGTTCATTGGTTTCAAATGAATTGGGGAGCGCTAAATGGGCGTTTGAGGAAGCTCCAGAAAATTTTGAGGTTCCCAACAATGAGAGTATTTCTAAAAACACTGAACAAATTACCCCAATTTTGAATTACATCAATCCTCGATTTGAAGCAGAAGAGGCATTTTATAGCGGAGGAGCTTGTGTAAGTAAGGATAACGAAGGATATTCAGGAGCTGGATATGTAGCTGGGCTTGACATGCAAGGTTCTAGGATTGTATTTAACGTTAATGTTCCTTCTGAAGGTTTATATAAAGTGGTTATTGGGTATTCTAATGGAACTAATTCTTTAAAAACATTGACCTTATACGCTAATGGAATAAAAGAGAAAAAGGTTTCATTTTCACAAACTGGTAGCTGGACAAAATGGAATAGTATTGTGGATAATATATTCCTCCGTCAAGGTTTAAATACAATAATGCTTCAGTATGATGAAGATGATAGTGGTAATGTGTTTATCGATTACATTGAAGTGCCAAACTGTATAAATAATTCATCTAATGGCGCTACTATTAATTTTACAAGATATGAAGCTGAAAATGCTGTTACTAATGGAGAAATAATCGAACAAGATAGAACATATAGGACAATTGCATCGGAAGCTTCAGGTCGAAGAGCTGTAAAACTTTTTCAGAACGGTCATTATATAAACTTTGTTTTAACAAAACCAGCAAACGCGATTGTAATAAGATATTGTATTCCAGATAGTTCAGAGGGTGGCGGTATTGAAGCACCAATAAACCTTTATATTAATGGTGAATTCTCAAAGAGCATAATACTGTCTTCTGAACATAGTTGGGTATATGGAGTATTTCCATGGTCTGATGATCCTAAACAAGGTAATCCCCACAGATTTTTTGAAGAGGTTCGCGTTATTTTGGATAATTATATGCCAGCTGGAACAGTTATTACACTTAAAAAGGACGAAAACTGTTCAGCGGAATACTATTATATAGATTTTATAGAAACTGAGATTGTTCCTAAGCCCTATTCAATGCCTGAAAACTATATATCAATATTAGATTTCGGAGCAATCCCAAATGATAATATTGATGATACTCAAGCACTGGTTAATTGCATTGAAACTGCAAAATCACAGCATAAAGGTGTATGGATTCCAGAAGGTACATTTAACTTTGATAGTGAAAAAATTGCGTTAGACAATGTGGTTATTCGCGGAGCAGGTATGTGGTACACAGTACTGAAAGGTAAATATGCAACATTTTTAATTGTAGGAGATAATGTGGGAATATATGATTTATCTATCGAAGGCGAAGAGACTACCAGAATTGACTCTCATCCGGCAGCAATTGAAAGTGATTATAATGCTACTACTATAAAAAATATTACTATCCAGAATCTTTGGATTGAACATTCCAAGGTAGGGATTTGGATAAACAATGGGAATAATGTTTACATTTCGGGTTGTAGAATAAGAAACACATATGCAGATGGTATTAACTTAACCTATGGTACCAAATATTCTATGATTGAAAATACTCATATAAGATATACTGGGGATGATGGAATTGCACTATGGGCTCAAAAAGATCCAAATAATCCAGATGACGTTACCCATAATGTTGAAGGCAATATAGTAAGATTTAACACTATTGAAATGCCATGGTTAGCAAGCAATATAGGAATTTATGGAGGTAAAAACAATATTGTGTCTGACAATTTATTAGTTGATACTATTGCTTTTGGCGGTGGAATAAATATTAGTTCGAAAATAGATTATCATCCTTATCCCTTTGAGGGATTTTTGTACATTGAACGAAATAGATTGATAAGATGCGGAGGACGCGAATGGAATTTCAATCAAGATTTTGGAGCAATATGGGTAAACTGTGCTGGTATGGATATAAACGGAGAAATTATTGTGAGAAGCAATGAAATTTTGGACAGTACTTATCAAGGTATATCAATAAATGGGTCAAACAGTTTAAACAACTTTACTTTTGAAAATAATATTATAAATCAAACTGGAACTTGGGGGATAAATATTTTAAGTACTGCAAAAGGATCAGGAATATTCAGAAATAATACAATTTTAAATACTAAAATAAATGAATTTTTCAATGGTTCACGATATTTTACACCTTTACTAACAAACGATATGGTTTTTCCATCATGGGCAGAAGGAGGCAAGCTGAGCGTAAAAGAGGTAACCTCAAATAGTGTAACTCTGCAATTTCCAGCAGCAGTTGATAATGGTTTGGTAACTTATTATAAACTTATATGGAATGATTCCATGGTGACATTGAAAAGTACTTATAAAAACTTTACAATTAAAAATCTAACAAGTGGTCAAGAGTATCTTTTTAAACTATATGCTATTGACAATACTGGCAATTTATCTCCTCAACCACTTACCTTATTGGTGAGAATACCAAAAGAAGTTGGGGATAGTGGAAATACTGTTCAAACTTTTTACTTTGAACAAAAAAATAACGTGGCAAATGAAGAAAAGGAGAATAATGTAAGGTTTGAAGGTGAAAAGGAAGAAAAAATAGTAGAAAAAGAAATGGTAAATCTTATTGAAGAAGCAATAAAGAATAAGGTACAGAAGATATCATTAGATGTAGAAAAGTATGGCTTCAATAATACATTAACATTGCCAGAAAATGCCTTTAATTTAGCAAAAGTAGAAAATGCAAGTACTTTAATAGAGGTGAAGTACCAGAACACGAGCATTGAAATCCCTGTGAATTTTATTGAGGATTTAAAGAAAAATATTCTTAAATCTATGGCATCCAATAATCTCGTTTTAAACATTAAAATTACAAAACCGGAACAAAAAATTATTGATATAGTGAACAAAATCCTAAAAAGCTCTGGATTAGAAGCAATAGAGAAACCAATAAATTTTGAGATTTACCTCACTTCTGCTGATAAAACGATCAATGTAGATAGAATTGGGTTATTTACAATTACTAAGAATATAGCTCTTGAAAAGCAAATTACTAAAGAGAAACTCTCGACAGTATTTATTGATGTGTATAATAACTTAATAATTCCTACACCAAGCATATTTGATATATCGGATAACAAGATGAATGTAAGAATTTTTGGTAATACGATAGGAATATTTGTTGTAGTAAAAAACAATAAGAGTTTTAACGATATTAATGGACATTGGGCTGCTAAAGAAATTGAGCTTTTGAACAATAAGCTAATAGTAAATGGCATAAGACAAAATGAATTTGCACCTCAAAGGAACATAACAAGAGCAGAATTTGTAACAATGTTAGTCAGAGCATTAGGCTTATGGATAAATTCGAAAGATAAGATAAAATTTAAAGATATTGATGAGAAAGATTGGTATACAAATTCTATAAACACAGCAGTTAATTTGGGCCTAGTAAATGGCTTTAACGACGGAACATTTAGGCCTAATGATTACATTACTCGTGAACAAATGGTAGCGATGATAATAAGGACATTGAGTGTATTGAATAACAAATTTAAATTAATTAATACTCAAGAGAATTTGGCAAGGTTTGCTGATAGCTATTATATAAGCCCCTGGGCAAAACAATATGTATCAACTGCAATCCAACTTGGTTTAATAAAAGGAAAGACCTTTGAGTTATTAGCACCGAAAGATTTCGCAACGAGGGCAGAGGCAGCAGTTATGCTTGTTCGATTTTTAACTATTGCTAATTTAGCTAATTAAATAGGAATTTTCCCCTGCGCTATTTTACTGATAGTGCAGGGGAAAATATAAGATTTTGTGCGACAAAGAGGTGAAAAATGCAATCATGGATGGAAAAGAAAATGTATTTTTTAGAGTAATGAGAAAAATGAGTATAACCAATAAATTGACACTGCTTGTTTTTTTGGTTGTTTTTATACCTGTTATTTTAGTTTCTACCTTGTCTATTTCGCTATCTGTAAATTCTTTAATAAAAGAAACTAAAAGGTCATATTTAATAACCACTCAAGCCTCCTCAGATTATTTTGAGAATATTTTTAGTACTGCAAAGAATAAAATTGCTGAAATAATGCAAAGTGAAGCTATTCAAAATTATTACTCTCAAGCTCGACAGGATATGCAAGGGAAAGTGGATATTTACAAGTTGAAAGAAGAAGCCAACAAACTCTTTCAAAATATTATGATAGCCAATCCAATGTTTTCAAGTGGTTATATTTTGGTAGGAAAAGATAATTCTCTTACATATCCAATTATGTCATTAGAAGAGGTAAATTTTGAAAATCTCAAGTCATCGACTTGGTATCAAGCAGTGATACAGTCAGATGAACCAATAATTTTAAAAGATCATTTTAAAGATTTTGACGAGAAAATCAATAAAAGCGGGGTAAATGAAATACCTCCTTATGCTTTTTCAGTTGCTATTGCATTGAAAGATACACTGACTTTAAGGACAATTGGTGTTATCTTGCTTGATGTTAGTTTAGATTGGTTTAAGGAAGCTTTACAAAATTCTCATTTGGCTCAAAATGGAGGATATATGCTGGCAATTTCACCAGAAGGAGATATGATTGTACCTTCTAAATGGTCAGACCAATTTAAAAGCATTCCGAATAAAGAGACTAATTTTGTAAAGAGAATTTTAGAATTAGGACAAAAGGGAGTGAAATCTGGCTCGTTAACAACCAGTTACGAAGAGAGAGAATTTTTGATTACATTTAATAAACTGTATAATAGTGGCTGGTATATAGTTGGTATTGTGGCACTAAGTTCTATAACTAATTCAACCCGCGTATTATTAATGATGGTTATAATAGCAACAATTATTTTTACAATTGCTGCTATTGGTGTTGGAAGTTTATTTGCTTTAAGAATTGCAAATGATATAAAGAAAGTAGCTAAGACTTTTTCTTTAACACAAAAAGGTGATCTTAGTGTAAAAGTTAGTATAAAGAGGAACGATGAAATAGGTATATTAGTAGATAGTTTTAATGAAATGATTGAAAAACTAAAGAAATTGATAATAGATGTTGTCAAAGTAATCGAGAGAGTAGTGGAAAGTGTCTCAGCGATAAAGGCTGTGTCTGCTGAAACATCTTCTGCTGCTACAGAAATCTCTAAAGTAGTTGAACACATCACAGATGGTGCTAATGAACAAGCAAAGGAGATTTCAAATATTTATACAATAGTAAATAGATTTGGTGAAAAGATTGAAATAATTGCTCACTCAATTAATAAAATGAAAGATTATAGCTGTTTTATAAATTCAATAACCGAAAAAGGTGAAAGTGCTTTTTCTTCTCTCAATGGTGTTACTCAAAATACTGTGCGGGCAAGCAATGACATGATGATAAATTTAGAGAGTTTGATTGCTAATATCCACTCAATTGAAAAGGTTATAAAGGTTTTAAATTCTATAACAGAACAAACAAAATTATTAGCATTGAATGCTTCGATAGAGGCTGCAAAAGCTGGCGATATGGGTCGTGGATTTGCTGTTGTTGCGTCTGAAATTAGAAAGCTTGCTGATCAGTCTAAAACTGCAACTCGTGAGGCAGAAACAATGCTTAAAAAGATAATCGAACAATCTAAAAAAACCCAACAAGTGAAAGGTGTCTTTGAAGAAATAGTAAAGGAACAATACAATGTGGTTGAACATGTCTCAAAAGCTTTTTTAAATATAAAAAACGAAATGGATAAATTATTATTGGATATTGAAAAAGTTAATGAGTCTGTAATAACTATAAATAATGAAAAAAATATAATTATCGAGTCTATCAAGAATATTTCCTTAATTTCTGAACAAACTGCTGCTTCTTCCGAAGAAATTTATGCTGCAATAGAAGAGCAGGTAGCATCTGTAGAAGAATTATATCGTATGACTGAGAAGTTGAATGCTGTTACAGGAGAACTACAGGAATCTACTAAAGTATTTAAGTTTTGAAAAAATTTACATTTATAAAATATGTGGGGAAAGTTGAAAAATGAATAAAAATAAATTATCATATAGGGAAAGAGAAATTGTAAAATTAATAGCGGAGGGTATGACCAACAAAGAAATAGCTGTAATTTTAAACATAAGTGAAAAAACTGTAAAAACTTATGTTAAAAACATTATGTTGAAGCTTGAGGTAGATAGCCGCTATAAAATAATTGCTTGGTATTATAAAAATTTAAATTCAAAAAGTTAACAAAAACTTATAAGACTAAAGTCTTAAGTCTAAAGCAGGATTTTATTCTTCTATACAAACACTAAAATATAAAGTAAAGTACTCATATAAAAAAGAGGAGGTTTTGTTTGATGGTCAACTTAAAAAAACTTTTATCAGTTATTACTTCATTTGTTATGATTGCATTTTTATTGCTTGGTTTGTACGTTCCAAAAGTAAAAGCAGATGATTCAGTAAATTTAGCAAAAAACAAAAGTATAACAGCAAATAGTTATGTTCAAGGATTTGTACCTCAAAACGCTAATGACGGCAATATCCAGACTTATTGGGAAGCCTCGAGCAACACATATCCTAATCTTTTAACTGTCGATTTAGGAACTCAACAAACATTTAACAGAATAGTTCTTAAACTAAATCCTTCATGGAGCACTGGTAGAACACAAGATATAGAAATATTAGGTAGTAACGACAATTCTTCATATTCGACTATAGTAGCAAGGGCATCATACTATTTTGATCCTAATACAGGGAATGTAGTTACAATTACTTTTAGCAATAAAAGTTACAGATACGTGAGGCTAAAAATATATTCTAATAATGGAGCTAATGGTGGTCAAATTGCTGAAATTGAGGTATATTATGATGTTTCCTCATCTACTGGAAAGTACGAAGCGGAGAATGCGATATTATCTGGTGGAGCAAAAGTGAATTTTGACCATACAGGTTATTCGGGGACGGGATTTGTTGATGGTTATTGGATTGTGGGTGCTACAACTACATTTAATGTTATGGTTCTTACGAAAACAGAGTACACATTGACAATAAGGTATGCTAATGCAACTGGAAGTATTAAAACAGTCTCTCTTTATGTCAATGGCAGAAAAATAAAGCAACTTAGACTTCCAAATTTATCAAATTGGGATACATGGGCTGATGTTTCAGAATTTGTGTTGCTAAATGCGGGCAGCAATGCGATTACAATAAAGTATGAATCAACTGATAGTGGAAATATAAATATCGATTATATTACAGTTAAACCAAAAGACAGAGGAGCTAATTTGCCTTTTATTAAGCACGAAGCTGAATATGCTTCAACAAATGCTTCAATAATGCAGTATAGTGTGCTTTATAGGACAGACATTCAATCAGAGGCATCTGGGAGAAGAGCAGTAAAATTAGACAATACTGGTCAATATATTGAGTTTACACTTACAGAGCCGGCTAATGCAATGGTCATTCGATATTGCATTCCGGATAGCGTAGATGGACAAGGGTTAAATGCAACTTTAAGTATTTATGTAAATAATGTTCACTATCAAGATATTCAATTAACTTCCAAATATGCGTGGGTATATGGAGAGTATCCTTGGACAAATAATCCAGCAGATGGCAAAGCGCATCATTTCTTTGATGAGGTACGATTAATGTTCTCTACCACCTATTCTACAGGTACAAAGATTAAATTACAAAAAGATTCTGGTGATAATGCAGCATATTTTATAATAGATTTTGTTGAATTTGAAAATGTTCCAGCGCCTATAAGTCAGCCCTCTAATTCACTCTCGATAACTGCTTATGGTGCTACTCCTAATGATGGCACTGATGATAAACAAGCAATTATAAATTGTATTAATGATGCAAAAGCTCAAGGTAAAATAGTGTGGATACCAAGTGGTGTCTTTGATCTAAGTGGGGGACCAATAACTGTAGATAATGTGACAATAAAAGGTGCAGGAATGTGGTATTCTGTCTTGCGTGGCTCTGGTGCTGCTTTTGCTTTAAATGGCAATAATTGTAGATTTTATGATTTTGCTATTTATGGTAACACAACACAACGTATTGACAGTGCACCTGAAACAGCGTTTGATGGAAATGCGGGGACTGGATCAATTATTCAAAATATATGGATTGAACACGTAAAGTGCGGAATATGGGTAAACTATCCTACTGATGGAATTCAAATATTAGGATGCAGGATTAGAAATACTTTAGCTGATGGAATAAATTTGTGTGGAGGTACTAAAAATTCGACTGTTCAACAATGTCATATTAGGAATACAGGTGACGATGCAATTGCAATATGGTCAGCAACATGGATAAGTAACAATCCTTCACAAAATAATACTGTTAAATACAATACAATAGAATGTCCGTGGCTTGCAAATGGTATTGCAATATATGGTGGTGCAAACAATGTTGTTGAATATAACATTGTAAAAGACATTATAGCTTTTGGTGGAGGTATCTTAGTAAGTTCAAATTATAGTTGTGTTGCATTTAGCGGAACGACCACTGTAAGATACAACACTATTGAAAGAGGAAGTTCTTATGAATGGAATCTTAATTATGCCCGGGGAGCTATATGGATAAATGCAGCTCAGCAAGATATCAATGCAACTATAGGGATTCAAAGTATAGAAATATATGACACTCCTTACCAAGGGATATTTATTGAAGGGCCGTATTCTGTTGGTTCTAATTTATCGTTTAACAACGTTTACATTAATGGGGCTGGAACCTATGGCATAGAAATAGCAAGTAATGCACGAGGAAGTGCAACATTTAATTCTGTGGTTATTTTTGGTGCTACATATGGCGGTCTTCTCAATTCTGCGGGAAGCAACTTTACGCTCAACAAAGGTAGTGGTAATATTGGATGGTAACTAAGCAATACTATGTTTATTAAAATAACAATAAATAAAAGCTGCCGATTCACGCCGGCAGCTTTTTTGTGTTATTACTAAATTATTTTTACAGAGTTACCTTCGACAATATCTACAGGCAGAACAAAGATGTTTGATGAGGCATTTGAATTGTGATAATGGTTTACAATTAAATCAATAGACATTTCAGCCTTTAATTTAATGTTTTGATTTACTGTTGTAAGTTCAGGTATGAAATATTTAGATGATTGAAGATTGTCATAACTGACAATAGAAAGGTCATCTGGGACCCTAACATTATACTTAGATAATCCTTTAATTAGTCCCATTGTTACAATATCTGAAATAACAAAAAATGCTGTTACTTTACCTATCAACGGCAATATTTTTTCTGCTAAGCTTATTCCACTTCGATAATTCAGATTAGTTTCGAAAATGTAATCTTTGTTAATTTCCAATTCATAGTCATTTAACGCCTTGCAAAAACCTTCATATCGCCACTGGTGAATAACACTCGATTTAATTTCACCACAAATTAAGCCAATTTTCTGATGGTTTCTCTTTATTAAATATTCTGTAGCTAAATATGCTCCTTTTTTATCATCGCTATAGATATAATAGAAGTTATCATAAACATAATCATGGTCTATTAATACGATAGGAACATAAGCTTCTTTCAAAGTTTGAAATAGTTTGTTGTCAAATTTACCTAAACAAATTAATCCTGAAACTGCTTTTGAGTTTATTAGTTTTTTGATGTTATTTTTATCACTGTAGTCTGTTATTAAAATGCTGTAGCCATGTTCCACAGCTTTATAATGAGCACTTGCTAAAAATTCAATAAAAAAAGGATTGTCTGTCAAAACAGTAGCTTTTTCATCTTTAAAGACTGATACCAAAATTCCAATTACATTATTTTTTTGTTTGGCTAAATTACGTGCAGTAACATTGGGTGTATAACCTACCTCCTCAATAATTTTTAAAATTCTTTTTCTCGTTTCTTCGTTTATTCGGCCTACATTATTTATTACATAAGATACAGTGGCGGTAGAAACCCCTGCTAACTCAGCAATATCTTTGATTGTTATTTTCTTTTTCATTTTCCACCTCTCAAAATGCCTTTAAGTATTTAATCACTTAACCAACCAACCAACCAACAAAATTTGTCCAATATCTATTATATTATTTAGTGGCTTATCTATCAACATATGTACTTATCAAATAGTTTTAAAAATTTTATGAAAATACTTGACTTTTGATAAAGTTGGTATATAATAATAATTAGTTAGGTTAAGCGATTAATCAAATTGATTGTGGTGCTCAAATTAGTGCTAATTTCACAAATGAGGAGGTAACCAGTTGTATAAAGGTGTAACGACAGTAGGTTTTGATAATTTTACGGCGCTATATTCCAACTCAGAAAGTTTTTCAGAAGGTTTTAGCAGAGGTATTCAGCATCTTTTTTACAATGATTATACGTATGATTTAATAAAAAAAGGTATAACCCTGATAAGAAACGAAGAAGAGTTGTTATATTCAAATATTACATATGATTTGCATCACGCGCCAAAGGAAATTGAAATAGTTGAGGAAGGGTGGGAAGATTTATATAAGGTTTATTCAAAATATAAAGAATACAAAGGCATTGAAAGGAAAAGTTTTTGCTATGCTCTTGATAATGGTATAGTAATTGAAGAATTAATAAGAAATAATAATTCCAAAGATATCTGTATAGATATTTTTGCCTATATTGTTTTTAACAATGCAAAAAAAGGTTTATTGGAATACAATAAGGACTACGATTGTTTGATTTGGGATAGCGGAGTAAAAGAAAAATATGTAATTATCGGACTTGATAGAAAAAGTGATTTTCATGTATTGGCAGTTGAACATATAAACTTTGATTTTGCGGGTTTTCAAAAAATATTACAAAAAGAATATAATCAAAAAGATCATCTAAAAAGTGAATTTGGCATTTCGGCTGCAATTGGGAGTCAATGCAACATACCGCCAGATGAGGAGATATTATTTAGATGGTTTATTGTTCCGTGTAAAAAAATTGAAGAAGGATTAAAATTTCTTCAAAGAATTAGAAATATTAATCTCCAAGAATATGGAAATGTGATTTATAGCAGTTTCATAGATCAAACTTCAAAAGTAATAGACTATAACAAATATGCCAATGAGAAATGGAAAAAGATTTATTACCGTAATTTATTAGCTATAAAAAGTGTTAATTTAAATGGTTTTATTCCAGCCGATATTACAGGACATTACTTTACACATTTGGGTCCATGCTTTTATCCAAGAGATGCGTTGATGGTAGCTAAAGCTTTTCTTTATTCTGAGCTCTTTGAAGAAGCAAAAAAGATATTTAACTTTTTGAGCAATTTAGAATTTAAGAAAAATGGGGAGTTTTATCAACGTTATGACTGTTATTGTAAACCCTCAGAGGGAGCAAACAACTATGTGGAGCATCAATTGGACTCAATTGGATATTATTTGAGTTTGATTAAATATTATTTTGATTTAACAGGAGAATTACTTATAAAGAAAGACAAATTAGAAGAAATTATTCATTGTTGTGAATCTTACAAAGGATATAACAATTTAATTGGTCCTGAAGGGGGCGTAAATGAAGGAGTATACGGGCAAGCGTATATTACTTCAACAAATATGTTCATTTTAGGTGGATTAATAAATGCAAGAAGACTGTTAAAGGTTATAGATCCAACCGATGTTAATCTCAAAAGTAAGATAGATTCTCTTATTGAAGATATTTCTGAAGGTATCGAAACTATGTGGGACAAGAATTATAAGTATTATTACTATGGTTTTTCACTTACCACCAATTGTGTTGTGAAAAGGTATGATACTCCTCAATATTTTTCGCCTTTGTACGGTTATTATAATGAGAAGATGTTGCATAATAACAGCTACTTGCTAAAAAACGCTTCATTTCACGGAGATGGAATAGGATATTCCCAGCAAAGTTATCATCATGGTGCATGGATTTTTAATACCGCCGCATGTGCCCAATTTAATTATTTTGTAGGTGATATTCCTGAATATATCAAAAAAATAGAATGGCTTGTAAAGCATACAAATAATTTTGGACTTATGCCTGAGGCTGTAGATGCTAAGTATGAACATGTATGTTATATAAATCCGCTAACGTGGGCATGTGCCGAAATGGTCTCTGCTTTGGCATATCCTTATTACAAAGAATTTTCTGCTAAGCAATTATCGGGCGATAAAATTTGATAGCTGAATAGCTATCAAATTTTATCAAAAATAAATCTATAATTAACTAAAAGGAGGTTTTTCTATGGGTAGTTTCAAGTCGTATTTCAAAAAAGCTTTTGTAGTGTTTCTTGTGCTCAGTTTTATTGCTACCAGTTTTTTGGCATTTGATTTTGGAAATGCAGCGACAAAACTCAACAATACCGAGAAAGTTTTCAGGGCACTTGATAATTGGCCAAAACCACCTTTGTATCAGGGTAACGTTTTTGCGTCGGGCGGTGTAGGTTACTATGGTGAAAGGTTTATGTTTGAAGGATTATTCCTTATTGTAAGGTCTACTGACCAAATATTTAATAGATTAGCCCAATCATATGAGCATAAAGGCAACAAAACAATAGTGCACTTGAGAAAAAATGTAAAATGGCATGACGGGCAAAAGTTTACAAGTAAGGATGTGTGGGCTTATTATATCTTAAACAATGGAGTTGAAGTTGCAAGAAGATTAGATAGTATTGAAACGCCTGACGATTATACAGTAGTATTTAATTGGCATGAACCAGCTCCTTTCCCCGAACTTAGAATAATATTCCTTGCTCAAGATAGGCAAGGCACAATTCCTTATCACATTTACAAAAAATATGTTGATAATGCTGCCAAAATTCTCAGCAGCGCTAAGAAAACAAATGATCCTGCAAAACGAGGACCTTTTGGATATGAAATTACTGATAGTATAAGGAAACAGCTGGACAATAATTGGCAACAATTTTTGAAGTATAATCCTAAAAAACCTATTGGTACTGGTCCGTTTAAGTTCTATGCAGTGTCTGATACTCAATTAGTTCTTGTAAAAAATAAAGATTATTGGGATGCTAAAAATGTTACATTTGAAAAGGTTGTATTCTATCAAGTAAATGACTTATC
Source organism: Caldicellulosiruptor hydrothermalis 108 (assembly GCF_000166355.1). NCBI lineage: Bacteria > Bacillati > Bacillota > Caldicellulosiruptorales > Caldicellulosiruptoraceae > Caldicellulosiruptor > Caldicellulosiruptor hydrothermalis. The sequence continues at coordinate 2,478,845 of NC_014652.1, read as the reverse complement.
ATCACAATATGCTATGTTGAGAGCAGGGAAATTAGAAAACTTCAACTATACCCAACCGAAAGATGTTTTAGAGTCGATCTTAAGGGCTAATAAAGATTTAGTACATTACAAGATGTTTGATCCAGCTTGTGCGGGTTTGCTTTTGAATGTCAGAAAGTATCCTTTTAATAATGTAAAATTCAGACAGGCATTAGTTTATGCACTTGATAGAACAAAGATAAGAGAATTTGCAAATTATTATGCGACGGAGTATAAAAAGTATTCTTCTTTAGGAATAGCTCAGTCAGAGTTAAATAAGTGGGTTTCAGTTGATACTCAGAAAAAAATGACAGATTATTCTTACAATCCTAAAAAGGCAGAGCAATTGTTAAGAGAAATTGGATGGAGAAAAGGGGCAGATGGTATTTGGGTAGATCCAAATGGAAAGAAATATGAGTTTTACATTGGCGTAGCAGCAGGATGGGAAGCTGTTATCAATTATTCTCAAGCTGTTGCAGAACAGTTAACAGCGTTCGGTTTACCAACTAAAGTTAAAATAGTTGAAGGAAGCACTTATTGGCAAAAGGTACAAGAAGGAGCTTATGATATAGGTACTGACTGGGTAGATATTACATGGTATTCTTCAGATCCTTATTTCTATCTTAGTCAGACGTTTGGATGGATAGCTACTATTAATGGACTGCCAAGAGATCCAAAGACAGGGAAACTTACTTTAAAATTAAAAGGACCTGATGGTAAAGAGATAGATGTTGCTAAGATACTTGATGAATATCCATACACTTATGATCTGAAAAAGAGAATGAAGATGGTCAATGATTTAGTATATGCTATTAATGAGAATGCGTTCAATATCGCATTGTATCAGAATACGACAGGGGTTTGGATTAATACCAAGACTTTTGGTGGAAAATTACCAATGGCAGATCAGTTTGCGAAATATAATAGAAATATGCCTCTGCCAACTAACAAAGAAGACAAACGAAGAATAGCTATACTGAATCTTGGTTTTGGAGGGTACATGTCATTAGTTAATGGAGAATATCAGCCGAAATAAAGAATTGAGAATTTTAAGTCAAAGTAAAAATTAAAAGAGGGCGAGGCTCTCTTACTTAGAAGACAGATTTATTAAGACTTGCTAAAAGAGAGCCTCGACCCTTCTTTGCAGATTTATTGAATTTAGTTTAAGAAAGAGGGAAAGTGGTGATGAAAATTAAGGCTGTTTTTAAAAAAGTTCTTATGTCGTTTACAACAGTTTTATGTGCAGTCTTATTGACATTTTTCTTGTTAAGACTAACTCCTGGAAGTGCAATTGATGGCTTAGCGAGACAGTTAGCACAAACTAATGGAATTACATTGGAAGCAGCTTATGAAAGAGTAGCTAAAATGGTAAATTATGATCCACGAGAGCCGTTGCATAAACAGTTAATTAGATACGTAAATGAATTGTTACATGGGAATTTAGGAACATCAATGATTTATCAAACTGTAACGGTAAATGAAATTGTAGCAAAAGCATTACCCTGGACAGTATTTGTGCTAAGTATTTCCTTGCTTATTAGCTTTTTGATAGGTATTCAATTAGGTACAAGAATGGCATGGAAAAGGAACTCTATTTTAGAACCGATAGTTTCTATATATGCGACTATCACAAGTGCAGTTCCAGGCTTTATTATTGCCATATTATTACTTGTAATATTTGCATATAATCTCAATTGGTTTCCTTATAATGGGGCTTATGATATTGATGTGACACCAGGGTTTAATTTACCATTTCTTTGGAGTGTACTCAAACACGCGTTTTTACCAATTCTTACTTATGTTATAACTTCTATAGGTGGATGGGCACTTGCGATGAAAGGGAGTGCTATAAGCGTTTTAGGTGAAGACTATGTAAATGCTGCATATGCTCGAGGTTTATCAGATAGGACAATAATGAAAAATTATGTAAGAAGAAATGCATTATTACCTTTAATAACTTCATTAGCAATGAATTTTGGTTTTATGATTAGTGGTTCTGCTCTTATTGAAAATATATTTTCATATCCGGGAATGGGATATTATATAGCTCAGGCAAGCTCCCAAAGGGACTACACCTTGATGCAAGGTTTATTATTAGTCACTGCCACAGCAGTAATTATCGCTAATTTAATTGCTGACTTAATATACAGTAAACTTGATCCGAGAGTTAGCATAGAGGAGTGAGAAATAAAAATGAGATATGTAAAAGAATTATGGGAAGAAATAAAAGTTAATAGAAAAGCTATGACAGGTTTTGTTATTTTGATGTTTTTTATTTTAATGGCAACGATAGGACCGCGAGTTTTAAAACTGGACTTGACTATAAGATTTTCAGAAAGGTATCAAATGCCTTCATGGAAACATATTTTGGGTACTGATTTTGCTGGTCGAGACACCTTTGTTCAGCTTGTATATGGTTCACAAGAAGTTTTAAGCGTAGGAATTTTAACAGCTACTTTTACTATATTAATAGGCTTTTTTATAGGTGCATTATCAGGTCTTATAGGTAAATGGGTAGATTCAATAATAATGTTTATAACTAATCTCTTTCTTACAATTCCACAATTTCCGATTTTGATTGTGATATCCACCCTTATAAAAGTTAGTAATCCACTTGTATTTTCTCTTATTTTGAGTCTTTTTTCATGGGGTGGGCTTGCGCGAGCAATTCGTTCGCAGATTCTTTCCTTAAAGCATAGTGAGTTTATTGTTGCTTGCCGAATTATGAATTTAAGTACAATGCATATTATTTTTAAAGAAATAATGCCAAATATTATTTCTTATATAGCTGTCAATTTTATCTTCATAATACAGAGTGCTGTAAATGCAAGTGTAGGTTTGATGATGTTAGGGCTTGCTCCGTATTCACCTACAAATTGGGGTATGATGATTAGCTTGGCTGTACAAAATACAGGTGGTATTTTCAACCCAAGAGCTTATATATATTTGCTGAGTCCAATTGTATGTTTAGCACTTTTTCAACTTGGATGTATTTTCTTAGCAAACGGACTTGATGAGGCATTCAATCCTCGCATTAAATCACAAAAAGGGTCATAAAACGGAGGTATTATAAAATGGGCGAAAATATAATTGAAATTCGGGGCTTAACAATTGAATTTAGAATGAGAAATGGTGTGATCAAAGCGGTTAACGATGTAGATTTCAATATTGAAAAAGGAAAAATAACTGCTTTGGTAGGAGAGAGTGGAAGTGGAAAATCTACCTTAGCGTATGCTTTATTGGGCCTGGTTAACCATCCAGGAATAATTAGTGCAGGGAAAATATTTTTTAAAGGTGAAGACATATTACAATTCAATAAAGAAAAACTGCGCAAGTATAGATGGGAATCTGTAGCAATGATCTTTCAAGCAGCTCAAAATTCTTTGAACCCAGTTATGACAATTCAAGAACAAATGTTAGAAACTTTAAAAGAGCACAAAGGTTATATTGATACAAAAGAGAGTTTAAAAAAGATAAAAGAACTTCTTGAGTACGTTAGGCTTAATCCTGATAGAGTTTTGAAATCTTTTCCTCATGAATTGTCAGGAGGTATGAAACAGAGGGTGATTATAGCTTTTTCACTACTACTTGATCCTGAAGTAATTATTTTAGATGAACCGACTACTGCGTTAGATGTTATAACACAAGCTTATATTTTCGAAATACTAAAAAGCATAAACAAAGAAAAAGGAATTACAATGTTATTGTTGACGCATGACATAGGGATTGTAGCAAAGGTAGCAGACCAAGTGGGAGTAATGTATGCAGGAAGGATTGTGGAGAGTGCTAATGTTTTTGATATTTTTGAGAGACCAAAACATCCTTACACACAAAGTTTGATAAAAGCTGCACCATCCTTAGTAGGTGATTTGAAAGATGTTAAATCAATTATGGGAACTCCTCCAAATTTGATGGATTTACCTAAAGGTTGTGCTTTTCATCCGCGCTGTTTTAAAGCATTTGATAAATGTAGGCAAGAAAGGCCAGCGAGAACTAACTTTGAAATAAACGAGTTTGTAGAATGCCACTTATATTCTGAAAATTTGTCTCAAAACTTAGTGAATTGAGGTGAAAAAATGAATAACACTCCATTGTTGAAGTTGGAAAATGTAAGTGTATACTTTGAAAAAAGAGTAGGGCTTTTTAAACCACCTTCTCTTGTAGGAGCTTTAGTAGATGTGAGTCTTGAGGTGAACAAGGGAGAGATAATAGCAGTAGTTGGAGAAAGTGGATGCGGTAAAACCACATTGGGAAAAGTCATAACAGGCTTGCAACACCCTAACAATGGCAAGTTATATTATCAAGGAATTGAATTAAATAGGCTTGATAAAAAACGAAGAAACGAATATAGAGAGAGCATACAGATGGTTCAACAGGATTCTTTTGCAGCGTTGAATCCGAAAAGAACAATTTTCCAGTCAATGGCAGATCCTTTAATAGAAAAAGGCATTGTAAAAAATCGAACAGAAGCAAAGCATAAGGTTATGGAGTTATTAGAAAGGGTAGAATTAAGTGCACCGGAGCAATATTTAGAGAAATACCCCCACCAGTTATCAGGAGGACAACGCCAGCGAATATTGTTAGCAAGAGCAATTTCTTTAAACCCCAAAATTATTGTTGCTGATGAGCCGGTATCGATGGTAGATGTGTCTTTAAGAGTATCGATATTGAATTTAATGGCGAGATTAAACAGAGAAATGGGTGTTTCTTTTATATACATAACACATGATTTGTCGACTGCTCGTTATATTGCTCAAAACGGAAGAATTGTAGTTATGTATTTAGGTAAAATAGTGGAAGTGGGTAATGTTCAGGAAGCTATTGGAGATCCTAAACATCCGTATCTTCAAGCATTAATTTCAGCTGTACCTGTGCCTAATCCGAAATTAGCAAGAGAAAAGAAAATGCTTGCATTGAAGAGTATAGATTTACCAGATCCAACCAAACCACCAAAGGGTTGTAGATTTCATCCTCGATGCCCGTATGCTATGGAAAAGTGTGCGGACTATGAACCTGAATTAAAAAAGCGGGGAAATAGATATGTTGCATGTCATCTTTATTCTTAAAACAAATAATGAATAATTTATATGATTTATAAGGAGATGTAAATTATGCCTAGTATAAATTATAAGATATGCAAAATTGCTCTTAATATATCAATAACTTTAATTATCCTTTGTTTATTTTCTTTGCTTAATATCCCCAAAGAATCTGCAGAGTTTTACATTGTAATTGTTTCTCTTATTATCAGCGTAGCAGTATTAATTTTAGCTTGTGTATATCTCTACAGATTTAAAATTTCTAATCAGAAAAAATAGGAGTGAATAAATTTCATGAAGAAGGTTATAGTAGTGATTTATGTTTTGATAGTTGTCGTTTTGGTTGGAGGTATTGGTTACTTTATATATGAAAAGAGAATAGATACTGAGTATCTAACAATTGCTGAAAAAAGGTTAGAAAAAATTGAGTGGATAAAAGATGCAACTATTTATGAGGTTAATTGGAGACAATATACAAAGGAAGGAACGATAAAGGCATTTGAAAAACATTTATCCCGCCTTAAAGAAATGGGTGTAAAGGTATTATGGCTTATGCCAATACATCCGATTTCTGAGATAAACCGTTTAGGATCCTTGGGTTCGTATTATTCGGTTAAAAATTATACTGAAGTAAATTCTGAATTAGGAACAATGAACGATTTTAAGGCGTTTGTGAAAAAAGCCCACTCGATGGGATTTAAAGTCATTTTAGATTGGGTAGCAAATCATACTGGATGGGACAATGTTTGGATGGAACATAAAAGCTGGTATGCGCAGGATGAGAATGGCAACGTTATTTCACCTCCAGGGACGAATTGGACAGATGTTGCTGAACTAAATTACGATAACCTGGAACTTAGAAAAGCTATGATAGATGCGATGATTTTTTGGATAAAAAACACGGATATAGATGGATTTAGATGCGATTATGCAGGGGGAGTTCCGTTAGATTTTTGGGAAGAAGCTCGAGAGAAATTGCAAAAAATTAAACCAATTTTTATGCTTGCTGAAGATGACCAAAATATTAGATTACTTGATAAAGCATTTGATGCAAATTATGGGTGGAAATTGTATAATCTTTTTAATAACATTGCTAAAGGCAATGACACAGCTGAAAGTATAATAGATTACTACAAAAGAATATATCCTTCATATCCAAAAGGGACGTTTCCGCTTCTTTTTATAACAAACCATGACGAAAATTCTTGGAATGGAACAGAAATTGAACGATTAGGAGATGCATATAAAACTTTTGCGGTGTTGACGTTCACCCTGCCTGGTATACCTTTAATTTATAGTGGGCAAGAAATTCCCTTAGAAAAAAGGTTAAAGTTTTTTGACAAAGATGAGATAGATTGGAGTAATATAAAACTTCATACTTTTTATAAACAGCTGATTAACTTAAAGAAAGATAATCCAGCTCTTTGGAATGGGAGCTATGGTGGAGAAGCAAAGTTTATAACTACTAACGATAGCAATGTTTTAGCTTTTGTGAGGGAGAAAGGTGACAACATTGTAATAAGTATATTTAATCTGCAGAACAAGATGACCAAGGTAGCAATAAATTTTGATTTGTATAAAGGAAAATTCAGGACTTTCGGAAGAAGGGATGAGACAATAATTATTAACGGAAAGGAAGTATTTAAATTAGAACCATGGGAGTATATTATTTTAGTTAAAAAATAGAAAAACAAGACAAGGCTTCAGTTTGAAAAAATGCAGCTCATATAGTATAATAACTTTAATTCTTCTTAGCAAACGTTTGAGTTAAAATTAAAACATGGAAAGAGGGATCATATGAGAAAGCCGCACGTGATAGAAGCTATAATAGGGAATACAAAGGTTTTGGGGCAGCTTGATTCAAATGGCATATTGCAAAGGTTTTATTGGCCTGCAGTGGATTATTATCAGCAAATAAAACTCTTTTTGGCAGCGGTTTTTTTGGATGGGCTTGTATTTTTCGAGGATGAAAATTTCAAGATAAAAAGTGGATTTGTGGATGACTTTGCGTATTTTTTTGAGTATAAAATTGCAGACAAAACAATTTTTCAACTTGACTTTGTTGACTTTGAAACAGACAGCTTGGTTCGTTTATGGGAAACTGGCTTCGAAGACTTCTATGTCTTTTTAGAACCCATGATAAATTCTTCAAGCCTTTTTAATGCTGCAAAGGTTGATAAGAAAAATGAAATAATCTATGCATATTTTAAAGGGACATATATAGGTCTTGCTTTTGAGAATAAGATAAAAAGCTTTACAGTTAAAAACGGAATTGATGATGCAAACGATAATCAGCTGGAAGGCTGGAATGAAGCTACAAATCCACAGATTGCCGTAAAACTTGAAAATATAGGAAAGGTTGCATGCTTTCTAGCTTTTGGAAACTCAAAAGATGAAGTCTATCGAAAACTTTCTTATTTAAAGCAAAAAGGGTATGACGAAGTTTACAGGCAAAACAAAGCCTTCTGGGAAAAGAAATTCTCCAAAGTAAAGCTCATTTGCACACAAGACCCAAAAGATATGCAGCTTCAGAAAAGAAGTGCATATGTATTTTATGTACTGCAGAACTCTAAAACAGGTGGAATTTTAGCTGCATCAGAGGTTGACGAGAAGTTTTTCCACTGTGGCGGTTATGGGTTTGTGTGGGGAAGAGACGCTGCGTTTATAGTATCTGCAATGGATGCGCTTGGACTCTCAAGGGAGGTTGAAAACTTTTTTGAATTCAAATTTTCTTGTCAGGAAAAGGAAGGATTCTGGGACCAGAGATATTACACAGATGGCAGCTTAGCTCCAAGCTGGGGAATTCAGATTGATGAGACAGCTTCTGTTGTGTGGGGATTCTTGAACCACTGCGAAAGACAAAATTCCTTGCATTTGATTGATTTGTATAAAGAAAACCTCAAAAAAGCACTGCTGTTTTTGATAGCTGCAGTCGATAGCGAAAAGGGAGTTATCTTTAGAAGCTTTGACCTGTGGGAAGAAAGAGAAGGAATTCATCTTTACTCAAATGCAAGCATTTATGCTGCGCTAAAGAAAGCTAAAAAGTATTTCCCTGAACTTGAAAGTGAAATTGAAAGAAAATTAAAAGCGATAAAAAATCAAATAGCTACAGCATTTTACAGTCCTAAGCTTTTACGGTATGTAAGGTCTACAGATGTCAGAATTTCAAGAGAGGAATTTTTAAAACTTCCTGAAGAGAACAGGTATGTAGAAAAGGACGAAAAATATGAGATAATCTATTATTTCAAAAAACAAGACGAAGTTGTTGACATTTCAATGCTTGGGGTGTACTATCCGTTTGAAATGATGGATAGTAGCGATGAAGCTTTTAAAGCTACCATTTTGGCTATTGAAAGGGAGTGTCAAAATTCAATTGTCGGGGGCTACAAGAGATACTCTGATGATAGGTACATTGGTGGGAATCCATGGATACTGACAACACTCTGGCTTGCAATATACTATAAAAAAACGGGACAGGTAAACAAGGCAGAAAAACTCTTTAAATGGGCAAAGGAGCACAGTTTACCAAACGGGCTTTTTCCGGAACAGGTTGACAGGCTCACTGGCAAGCCTGCGTGGGTTGTTCCACTTGCATGGTCTCATGCAATGTATGTACTGTATTTGTTTGAGAAAAATTAAATTTTAAAAGGACCAGCCTGCTACCTAATTTTGAGCAAAAGCTGGTCTTTTTTATTTTATCTTTTCTCTTTTATTCTCTACTCTATATTTTCATCTCAACTTGGAAAGTATAATATTTAGACAAATTTTTTAATTCAAATTTCAAAATTTTTGTTATAACTTTGCACAAAGTGGTATAAATTATATAAACCCTAAAAGTAAAACTGTCAGAAAGGAGATGAATGGTTGCGGATACTTCAACTTACATGGGAATATCCTCCGAGAATTGTTGGCGGCATCTCAAGAGTGGTCAGAAGCATTTCACAGAAGCTATCTGAAACAGACAAGGTTTATGTTGTTACCATTTCAGAAGACTACGAAAGAATAGAAGATCATGGGAATCTTAAGATATTTAGAGTTCCAGTGTATCCACTAAATTCCCTTAACTTTATCGACTGGGTTATGATGATGAACATGGCACTTGCTGAAAAGGCTATATATATTGCACAAAAGGAAGGAAGATTTGATATAATCCACGCGCATGACTGGCTTGTGGCATTTGCTGCGCGCATCGTTAAGTACGCTCTTCGAATTCCCTTGGTTGCAACAATTCACGCAACAGAACACGGACGAAACGGCGGTATATACACAGATACGCAGAGGTTTATTCACAATGTTGAGTGGTGGCTCACTTTTGAGGCTTGGAAGGTAATTGTCAACTCTGTGTTTATGAAGAATGAGTGTGAAAGAATATTTAGCTTAACACCTGACAAGTGTATTGTCATTCCAAATGGAATAGACTTTGAAGAGTTTGCAGAAGCGTCATTTGATTGGGATTTTAGAAGAAAGTATGCTTTGGACAGTGAAAAGATAATTTTTTTCATTGGAAGACATGTGTACGAAAAGGGAATTCACGTATTGATTGAAGGCTTCAGAAAAGTACTTGACAATTTTTTTGATGCAAAGCTCATAATTGCAGGCAACGGACCGATGACAGGTGAGCTTTACTCTAAAGCCCACTTTTTAGGACTTTCACATAAAGTGCTGTTTACAGGATTTATCACAGATGAAGAAAGAAAAAAACTTTTCAAAGTTGCCGACATTGCTGTTTTTCCAAGCCTTTACGAGCCTTTTGGGATAGTTGCTTTAGAGGCTATGGCATCGGGTTGTGTACCAGTTGTATCTGACATTGGCGGGTTTTCTGAGATTGTAAAACACCTTCACAATGGACTTACTTTTTACTGCGCAAATCCGAACTCACTTGCCGACATGATTTTACTTGCTTTGAAAGATGACGCCCTTCGACAAAAACTGTCAAGACAAGCACAGACTGATGCAAAAGAAATCTATTCATGGGATGAGATAGTGAAAAGACTGAAAAATGTGTACCAGATGATTGTTACAGAAGCAAAAAAGATGGAATGGTTTTCAGAGCTTTAAAAAAGATGTAGGGGTTAAGAAAGGGGAGGTCTAAAAAATTATGAAGGGTGTTATAATGGCAGGCGGGTCTGGAACAAGGCTCAGACCCTTGACTGTGTCACTTCCAAAGCCGATGATACCTTTTTTCGGCAGACCTGTGATGGAGTATGCGGTAAAGCTTCTCAAAACCCATGGCATTTTTGAGGTTGCAACAACTCTTCAGTACCATCCTGACAAGATAATCAACTATTTTGAGGATGGGCAAAAGTGGGGTGTTCGTATCCAGCACTTTGTTGAGGACAGGCCTCTTGGCACAGCAGGTTCTGTCAAGAACGCAAAAGGGTTTTTGGATGAGACTTTTGTTGTTTTGAGCGGGGATGGAATTACAAATTCAGACCTCACAAGAGCTATAGAGTTTCACAAGAAAAAAGGCAGCAAGGTCACAATTGTATTAAAAGAGGTTGAAATACCTATAGAGTATGGAATTGTTCTTACAGACGAAGAAGGAAGGATTCAAAGGTTTTTTGAGAAGCCTTCCTGGAGCGAGGTCTTTTCAAACCTTGCAAACACAGGGATATATATAATTGAACCAGAGATACTTGACTATATAGAAGATGACAAACCATTTGATTTTAGCAAGGATTTGTTCCCTAAACTTTTGAAAGAAAAAGTGCCCATGTTTGGGTTTAAGATGGACGGGTACTGGTGTGACATTGGTGATGTGGGAAGCTACATCAAAGCTCACAGGGATGTGTTCAGGCTGGGTGGAATACTTGACCTTGATCTGAAAAGTCCCAAAATTTCTAAGGATTCCAACATTTCATCAAACGCAAAGATAAGTCAAAGTGTGTTTATTGGAAGTGAGTGTGAAATAGAAGACGATGTTGAAATAGGCGAGTTTTGTGTAATTGGTGATGGTGTAAAGATTGCAAAAGGAAGCAAGCTTGAGAGGGCTATACTGTGGAGCGGCAGTTTCATAGGCAAAAACTGTGAGCTGAAAAGCTGTATCATCTGCAGCAAATCCATTTTGAAAGACTATGTAAGAGTTTCTGAAAAGGCAGTTGTGGGCGAAAACAACCTTTTGAAAGATTTTGTTGAGGTTAAAGCAGAAGCCAAAATCTGGCCTGAAAAAACAATTGAGTCTGGCACAGTGATAGACGAAAACATCTACTGGGGAACAGAGGTAATAAAGAGCGTGTTTTGGGTTCGTGGAATTACAGGTGATTTTAATCAGGAGATAACACCCCAGTTTGGTATAAAACTTGGAAATTCTATCGGTTCTGTCTTTGACAAAAACGCAAGGATTTTAATTGGCGATGACTATACAGAAAAGAGCAGCGTTATTCGAAAAGCTATTGAAACAGGCTGCCAGATAACAGGTGCAAGGCTTTACAGAACAAGAGGAATAATACTTCCAATCTTCAGATACATTGTCAAGGACTATTACGATGCAGGCATTTATGTGCGCTCAAGAGGAAATAGCATAAGGATTGAGATATTTGACCAAAATGGCATTAACATTGACAAGTTGCTTGAAAGAAAGATTGAAAACCTGTTTGTCACATGCGATTTCAGGACATCCTCAAACATCAATTTTGTCAATGAACTTGTCTCATCACCGCTTGAGATGTATTTTTCGAGGCTTGAGGAGACGTTCGAAAATTCCAAGTTCAAAGGGCTAAAAGTTTGCATAGTTTCGGAAGACAAATCCATAATTTCACTTTTTGACAAGATTTCTGAGCGATATGGCTTAAAGACTACCTTGATAAGTGGTGGTTCAAAGCAGTGTATAGAGAATCTGAAAAATATGTGTGTGCAGAATGAGTATGATGCAGGGTTTTTGATTGACCGGCAGGGAGAACACTTTATCATGATGCTGGGAGACTGCACAGTGTACGGCGAAAAGCTCAAGATGCTTCTTGCCTGGCTTGAGATGAAAAAATTCGGCAATAATCATATTATACTTCCTGAGTTTTTCAAGGCATTTTTGAATGATGTGGACAGGCTTTTGAATGTACCTGTGAAATATACGGGTAATGAGATTAGAGATTATATGAAAGTTATTTTAGAAGAAGGTATTGACTACTTTTTCTACTATGATGCAATTTCATCAGTAATGCTAATATTAGAAAAACTTTCTGAGGTGAAAGATTTGATAGATAAAGTAAAGAAATTAGAGGAAGTTCATGTATGAAAATAGTTAAAATATAAAGGAAAGGGGGAATTAGAGTCTGCCCTTTCCTTTTTTGATTTTTTGCTTAGGGAGGGTAAATAATGAACAAACTTCCAAAGTACAAAGGATTTAACATGCTTGGACTTTTTGTTCCTAACATGAGCTATGGATTTTTTGAAGATGATTTTAAATGGATGCAGGAGTGGGGATTTAACTTTGCAAGGATACCTATGAACTACAAAAACTGGTATGTCGAAGGGCGGCCGGAAATAAAAGAGGAAGTTTTAGAAATGATAGACAAGGTTGTTGTCTGGGGACAAAAGTATGGTATTCATATCTGTTTGAACATTCACGGTGCGCCGGGCTATTGTGTGAATGAGAAAACTAAGGAAGGCTATAATCTGTGGAAAGACAAAGAACCTCTTGAACTATTTGTGTTATATTGGCAGACATTTGCCAAAAGGTATAAAGGGATATCTTCAAAGCATTTGAGCTTTAACCTTATAAATGTACCAAGACAGTATTCAAAAGAGGAGATGACAAAAGAGGATTTTATAAGAGTCATGACGTATACAATTGAAAAGATAAGAGAGATTGATAAAGAGAGGCTTATTATAATTGACGGTGTTGACTACGGCAATGAACCTGTTTTTGAGCTCACAAGTTTAGGCGTGGCACAAGCTTGCAGGGCATACATTCCGTTTGAGCTTACCCATTACAAGGCAGAGTGGGTTGAGGAGAGTAACAAATTTGCTGAGCCATCGTGGCCGCTTGTGTTTAAAAACGGAGAGATTATTGATAAGGATTACTTAAAAAATCATCATCAAAAGTGGGCAAGACTATTTGAATATAATGTTGGTGTTATTTGTGGTGAAGGTGGTGCTTACAATAATACACCGCATCATGTTGTCTTGAAGTGGCTTTCTGATGTGTTGGATGTTTTAGAAGACCTTGGAATAGGTATTGCTCTTTGGAATTTGAGAGGACCTTTTGGGATAATTGACTCTGGAAGAAAAGATGTTGAATATGAAGACTTTTACGGGCATAAGCTTGACAGAAAGCTTCTTGAGCTTTTAATGAAATTTTAGAGTTATATTTGTAATTGTATACAAATGGAGTCATATAAAACAAAAAGGTGACTCCATTTTTTATTTAAGCAAAGATTCATTTTGATAAGATTAAAATTAATAATCCAAAATTTTTAAATATATTAAAATTGAAGTTGCAACTTATTAAAATTTTGAGTATAATTAATTTAAACAAAGATATAAAGGTGATACAATGGATGAGAGTGAAACTATTGAACAGATGCCCTATATGTGGGTCTGGACTTGAGATAATTAAACTGAAATGTCCGTCTTGCAATACTACCATAGAAAACAATTTTGAATATAACAAGTTTATGAAGTTAACTGATGAACAGCTTCAATTTGTTGAGATGTTTTTAAAAACAAGAGGTAATTTTAAAGAAATGGAAAGAGAACTTGGACTTTCGTATCCTACACTTAGGGCAAGACTTGAAAGTATTTTAGAGGTACTGGGACTTAAAGACAGTGGCAAAAGACAGGATACAATTGAAATTTTAGAGATGTTAGAGCGCGGTGAGATTAGCCCTGATGAGGCTATAAAAATATTAAAAGAGGAGGATTAAATATTATGAAAGAAGAGATATTAAGAATATTAAAAATGGTAGAAGAAGGTAAACTTGATGCTGAAAAGGCATATGATATGATTGAAATTATTCAGAAGAAAGACTTTAGCAAAACGGAGCAGAAGAATAAAGAAAGGATACTTAAAATATTGGTAAGCTCACCAAATAATGATGAGATAAAAATAAACCTCCCAATTGATTTTATAAAGAACATGATAAAGGCGGCTGGTCCAATGTTTATTCAAAAGATGGTTTCTCAGTCAATCCAAAAAGGAATTAGGATTTCTTCTCAAGAAGGTGAAAACAATAAATCAAATTCTCAGAACTTTATTGAAGGTGTTGATATTAATATGATTTTAAGTGCTATTGAAAGTGGTCTTGTGGGTGAGATTGTAAACATTCAATCTTCAAACGGTGATAAGGTGTATATTGGGATTGAATAAATTTTATTCTTAAAAAGGTGGTTTTGAAGAATATGAGAATAATAGTGGTCAACCGCCATGAAGGAAAAATAAATATATATTTCCCTCTTTTTATACTATCCTTTTTGTTGAGAGTTACACCAAAATTTGTACTTAAACATATCTTAAAAAAAGCACAGGCAAAGATAGCGCTTGATGACATAGATTTAAGAGCCATCTCACGCGCAATTTATTCTCTTCGAAAGTATAAAGGGTTAGCTATTGTGGAGATAAAAGAATCGAATGGTTCAGAGGTGTTAATAAAAATATGAAAAAGAAAAGATTTTTTCAGTTTTCTGAGGTGTTTAAGATAATCAAAAAAAATTTCTATTTAATTATAACAGTAGCTCTTTTATCTATTGGTGCATCACTTATTAATATATCTTTAATACAAATCGAAAAAAGTCTTGTTGATGCAGGAGTCAAAAAAGATTTTAATCTATTTATCAGCACATTAAAAATAGCGCTTATAGTTATTTCGATAAAAATTCCTCTTGAATATATTAAAGCATATTTACACGGTAAGTTTTCTGAGAAAAGTTTAAAAGATTTGAGAGAAGAGGTCAGCAAAAAGCTCATAGTTTCTGAAATAAACCTTATAGAAAAAAATACAACAGGCGATTTTATATCCAGATTGTCTTCTGACCTGTCAATCATTAATGGGTTTTTGACACAATCACTCAACGATATATTATATCATCCAATTGTTTTTACTATTGGAATTGTTTATGGCATATTAGTTAGCTGGCAGATGACACTTTTTTGTTTTGCAATTATTCCATTAGTTATACTTGCTGCAGTATACATAAGCAAACCTGTTGAGAAATTTACGAAAAAGCAGCAAGATTTGGTGGGAGAGACTAATACTACAGTTCAAGATGTAGTAACAGGGGCTTTATTAATAAAGGCTTTTTCACTTGAAGCACATATATATAAAACTTTTAAATTGGGTTTAGAAAAGGTATTTCGTCAGGGTTTAAAGATAGCCAAAATTTCAGCTATATTGAATACAGTGAAAGGTTTAATTCAAATAGCACCCAGTATTCTTTTATTTTTGTTTGGTGGTTATATGGTAATAAAAAACAAGCTTACATTTGGTGGACTTATAGCTTTTGCAGAACTTATGAATATATTCTTAGCACCAATGCACATTTTACCTAATGCAATAAATAACTATAGGAAAACAAAGGCTGCTGCATCAAGAATCAGTGAGATATTATTGCATCCTGATGAAATGTCTGGCGATTTAAACCAAAGCAAGGATGATTCTGACTATGCCGTTGAATTTGAGAATGTAGTATTTTCTTATGATACATCAATGAAACCGGTTTTAGAAGGTGTGAGTTTTAAAATTAAAAAAGGTGAGAAAGTAGCAATTGTTGGGTCGAGTGGCAGTAGAAAGTCAACTATCATAAAGTTGTTACTTGGACTATACAAACCACAAAGTGGGCAAATAAAGGTACTTGGCAATCCTTTGGAAGAGTGGAATTCGAAGAGTTTAAGAGATAGAATTTCTGTTGTAAATCAGGATGTTTTTCTTTTTCCGGGAACTATATATGAAAATATTTTATATGGGAAACTTGATGCCAAGCAAGATGAAGTGGAGGAAGCTTGTAAAATAGCTAACATCCATGATTTTATTATCAAAGAAGCAGGAGGCTATTTTAGAAAAATTAGCGAAAGAGGCATAAACTTGTCAGGTGGGCAAAAGCAGAGGCTCACTATAGCAAGAGCAATATTGAGGAAAGCTGAGATTTTTATATTCGATGAGGCTACCTCTGCGCTTGATACAGACTCAGAAAATATACTTCAATCAGAGCTTGAGAAAATTGTAAATGGCAAAACAGTAATTATTATTGCGCATAGATTTTCTACAATTAAGAATGTAGACAAAATAATTGTTATAGATAATGGAAAAATTTGCGAAGAGGGAACACATAATGAACTAATTGAGAAAAAAGGAGTTTACTATAATCTCTATTTAAAACAATTTGAAGGTCAAATGGAAGGAAATTCAGTTGCTTAGGAGTGGGGCTATATGAAAAAAATAGTTAATTCAAATTTAATAAGGCTTCTTTCGTTTATGTGGAAAAACGGTGGAACTCCCTTGCTTGGAATAAGTTATATTGTTGCGTTGATGGTGTTATCATCACAGCAATTTTTGTTTAATTTTTAGGTGCTTTGGGTTTGAAGACTGTGACAGATAGTATTCTTGCAAAAGACTTAAATGGACTTATAAAAGGTCTACTTTTTGTAGCAAAATGGTTTGGTATTTTATTAATCATAATACCTATGTTTGGATATTTATTTGAATACTGTATAATGAAAACTACCATAATTATTAAAGAAAATTTATTTAAGAAAATATTAAGTTTGTCTCTGGACAACTTTGAAAAAAAGCACAGCGGAGATTTTATGTCACGTATTAACAACGATGTTGCTGTGGCAGAAGGAGCATATTCCTGGCAGTTAATGATGCTGATAATGGCTTTTATCAGCGGTATTGGTTCGGCGGGGGTAATATTTTCTGTAAACAAAGCACTGTTTTTGTATGGATTGATTATAGGTCTGCTTCATCTAACTTTTAATTTAACGTTTGTAAAACCGTTAAAAGTTGTAAGCAATAAAATTCAATCAAAGCTTTCAGAGGTTGTTCAGAGATTTTCAGATATTGTCTCAGGTGCTTTTGTAATTCGTGCTTTTATAATAGGTGAGATAATTTTTCAAAAGTTTGTTCAAGCTAATATGGCTGTTTACAAGCTTTCCTTGAAAAGAGTAAAATATAATGCTATACTGGCAGCCTATAATTATTCTGCTGGATGGCTTATATTTTTTGGGCAGATAGTAATTGGTGGATATTTGGTTTTAAAGAATAAGCTTACATTTGGGAATTTAATGATTAGTATAAATGTGATGAGGTCTTTGGTATGGCTTTTTGGTTCTGTTGGACAGTTTTTAACAAATCTGCAGAGTTCTTTGGCAGGAGCACAAAGAATTTTTGAGGTACTTGATATTGATGAGAAGCATTTGGATGATACGGAGATAGAGTGTGATAGTCTTTCTATGGTTACTGAAATAAATCAGAATAGTTCAAGTACTTGCATGGAATTCAAAGAAGTTAGTTTTTCATATAGCGAAACAAAAGAAGTACTAAATGACATAACTTTTACAGTTCCAAAATGTGCAAAAGTGGCTTTTGTTGGTGAAAGTGGTGGTGGAAAGAGTACTATCTTTAAGTTAATAATGGGTTTTTATAAGCCCCAAAAAGGTGAGATATTAATTTTTGGACGACCTATATCAGATTATACTGTCAGGGAGTTAAGAAGTCTTTTTGCATATGTTCCCCAAGATTGTTATTTATTTAATGGAAGTATATATGAAAATATTAGATATGGAAAGCTAAATGCCACAGAAAAAGAAGTTATTGAAGCTGCCAAAAAAGCAAATATTCATGATTTTATTGTAAGCCTTCCGGAAAGATATAACGCAAAAGTTGGAGACAGAGGATTAACACTTTCTGGAGGGCAGAGACAAAGAATTGCAATAGCGAGAGCTATTTTAAAAGACGCTCCAATATTGCTTTTAGATGAGCCGACATCTTCTTTGGATTCTGAATCAGAGTCTGAAGTGCTAAAAGCACTCAGTACTTTGATGGAAGGTAAAACTACATTGATAATTGCTCACAGATTTTCTACAATCAAAGATGCTGACATTATCTATATCATTGAAGATGGTAAAATAGTAGAAAAAGGCAAGCATGATGAATTATTAAGTTTAAATGGAAAATATTCAAACCTTTATTTAAAGCAGTTTGCAACAAAGTATTCTTTTTAGTTTGTTAAATTGACTAATATGAAATTTATCACATAAAGGGTATAATTGTAATGTATTAAATTTTTATTTTGATATAGGAAAGGAAAACTGGTATTTATGAAAAGCAAAATTTATATAAGATGGGCGCTTGTCTTTGTATGGATGGCTGTAATTTTTTATTTCTCAGCTCAAGAAGGGGCTGTTTCGCACCAAAAAAGCTTTTCAATAGCAATATTTGCTGAGAAATTGATAGAATTTATTACAGGTAAGGATTTGATTAATTCTAACAACAGAAAGAATTTTGAGTTTTTAATAAGAAAGATTGCGCATGTAACAGAATACTTTATTTTGAGTATGCTGTTTTACAAAGCATTTTATGAATACAACAAAAATCCAAAAAAATCTTTTATATTAACAGCTACTTTTTCAATTCTTTATGCAATTTCGGACGAAATTCATCAGGTATTTGTATCTGATAGAGGACCAAGTCCTGTTGATGTAATGATTGATTCAGTAGGGATATTTGGGTATTTTGTAGTGAAAAAAAGCAAAAATAAACTAAAATAACAGCCAAAAAGTTGGGGTATTAATTAAAGTTAAATGGCTGGCCAAACTTTATTTTGACCAGCCATTACCATTTATATTTAAACACAGTCCACATAAGAATACTACCTATTGTAAAAATCATAATTCCAATAGCAAGTCTTGTTTTATCAACTTTTTCTTCAATTTCATAGCCTCTTTTTAAAATCTTAATTTGATATGCGTGTATATCTAAATCTCCGCCGTGTTCTTTGCAAGCTCTATTAAAAATGCCCTTTACATACACAATATCACCTTTTACCCTGTATCTTCCCAGATATTTTATTTTTTTAGCATCTTCATATTTCATAAAGATACCAATTGCATTATTACCATCATGAATATTGACCCACGCAAAATCTCCTCTTTTCATTATTTCGCCAATTGCTTCACCTTGAAACTCAACAACTTTGCCATCATATTTAAAAGCATTATTGATAAGAGTGTTGCTGTCAATGGGTTTTGCAAATGCAGTTTCTTGCAGGTGTTTTATAAAAAATCCAATAAAAATTATAACTATGACAATCCAAGATTTTCTCATCATCTTCATTTCTATCCTTCCTTTGCTTCTTTAAATAGGAATGCAAAAAGCGCAATTACAGACATGAACTCAAGTCTTCCAACCCACATCATAAAGATATAGATAATTTTCAGTGCATCTGGCATGGAAGGCTGGGTAATTCCGATTGAAAGTCCAACGTTGCCAAGGGCTGAGGCTGATTCAAACATTGCAGCCTTCAGAGGATACCCAAAAAACGTACCTGCCAGCGTTCCAACAGCAAATGTTGCAATATACAAAAGTGTTATAATAGAAGCATTTCGAACATGCCTGTCTTGCAATGCTACTTCTTTTAGGTGATGAAACTTTTCAACAACAACTGCTGAATCAGGTTTTATCATCTTCTTTATATCGTTTACAAGAGCATTTGCCAATATTGCAATTCTGAGCGCTTTAATACCACCTGCTGTTGAGCACACAGACCCGCCAGCAAGCATTGCTATTACAATGAGTATAATAGCAGCATCTGACCACTCATAGAAAAATTGCTGTGAGTAAAGTGTTGCAAAACCTGTGCCTGTATGAGCAGAAATAAAATGGTAAAAGGTTTTTCTGAATGAAACCATACCGTCGAAATAAATTCCTTTTAAGGCAAAAGCACCTAAAAAACTCAAAATGGTTATTGTTGTAAAAAGGCTTTTTATTTCGGCATTTCTTATACCCTCTTTATAATTGCCTGTGAGGATAAAATAATGGAGCGCAAAGTTTATTGTTCCTAAAATCATTATGGCCATAGATATAATCTCATATGAGAGACTGTGGAAATACATTGCATTTTGAGACTGAGGAGCAAACCCTGCTGTGTCCCAACCACCAAGAAACATCCAGAGTCCTCTGAAAAATGCCATGTCCAAAGGAAGACCTATTAAAACTCCATTTATTGTCAAAGCCAAAGTCCCCAGAACAAGGTATAAAAGACTCACAGACCAGATTATCCTTGCTGTATGCATAACATTTGGGAATATCTGCTCGTCTCTTGCCTCGCCCATATATACTTTTAAAAGTCCACGCATACCCGATGACAAAAAGCTCAAAGTCATAAGTACCATGCCCTGCCCGCCAATATAGGTGATTAAATGTCGCCACATATTAAGCCCCATTGGTGCATGGTCTAAGTCCTGAATGAGAACAAGACCTGTTGTTGTGTATCCGCTCATGACTTCAAAGAACGCATCTAAGTATGAAGCAAAATGGCCAGAAAGGTACGGTGGCACAGCTGAAATAAGTGCGCCAAGTGCCCAGGTTAAACCCACCATGCTCATTCCAGCGCCCCACGAAAACCTTTCTTCCTTTGTATCCCTTCCGATAAAGATAAATATAAAACTTATAGTAAAAAAAAGTCCAATACCAATCATAAGATTAAATAACATATTCCACTCTCGGTACAAAAGCGATGTTATAGCGGCAACTATTTCTACCATACCAATTGCACTTAAAGTTTTCCCTGTCATGTAAAGGACATGGCGAAGTTCTATGTGACCATCTTTAAACTTGGTTTTGTACATCTTCTTCAGCCCTCTTCTTTGCACTTTTTTATTTATGAGCAAAAAGATAAGGGATTAAAGTAACAATAGCGCCAGCTGCTATGAAACCCAGCGCAAGGCCAATTTCTACCAGCACACCAATAAATGTGGTTTTGAGGTTTTTTTCTTTTTTCTTGAGCATTCCAATCAATCACCCTTTGTGTTATTTTGAACTTATAAGCCGTTTGAACTCTCTTTTTGCCCTTTCACTTACAATTACAAGCAGTGTATCACCTGGCAGAATAATACTGTCTCCAGACGGCACAAATGTTTCGTTTTCTCTCATGATAGCACCTATTATACTCTCTTTTGGAAACGGGACATCTGCAATCTTTTTGTTTGCAGCAGGAGAATTTTGCTGAACAACCGCCTGAAAAACTATTATCTCCCCATTTTTCAACGTTGCAAGGACAGAAAGAGGTTCTATTTCAACCTCATGTTCGATTATCTTTGCAATGATATCTGTTGAAGATATTACATTGTCAACACCAAGCCTTTTCATCACGTTTATGTTTTTAGGGTTGTTTGCCCTTGCTATGGTTCTTTTTACCTCAAATACCTTCTTTGCAAGCTGGCAGGATATGAGATTGTCCTCATCTTTTCCGGTTACAGCAATAAAAAAGTCACACTTGTGAACCTTTGCATCAGAAAGGGTGTCCAGAGAAGTTCCATCACCCTCTATCACAGTTACATTCGAAAACTCTTCAGCAACTTTCCTGCAAAGTTCTGGCTGCTGTTCAATCACAGTTATGTGATATCTTCCTCTTTCTGCTAAAAGCTTTGTCAAAAAATACCCAACCTTTCCACCGCCGACAATAGCAACTCTCATTGATTCACCTTCTTTTCAGCAACTACCATGATATCATTTTCCTGAAGTCTTATGTTTTTGTTTTTGAAATAAAAGTGTTCGTTTCGAATTATTCCGAAAAGATAGCAATTTTCAGGGAGAATTATTTTGTCCAGACCTTTTCCAATATCATCTCTCTTTGGAGTGATGTACTTGAAAAACACATCATCCTTGCCAAACCTGTGCTTGTGCCTTATCTCGCGCGAAAGAAGGATTGATTTTATATACTCAACAGCCAAGGTTGTAGGACAGATTGTCTCAAGCCCAAGAGAATGGAAGATGTCTTCTCTGAGCGGGTCATAAATCCTTGCTATTACCTTTGGTACATTGTAAATCTCTTCAGCAATCTGAGCTGCCATTATGTTTGTACTGTCATCAGGAGTTACTGCTGCCAGTGCGTCAGCTTTTTCTATTCCTGCCTGCTTTAGAACATCTTCATCAATCACAACTCCCTGGATTTTCATGCCATTAAAGTCAGGGCCAAGTCTTTCAAAGTTTTTAGCGTCAGAGTCTATCACAACAACATCGTGCCCTTCATCAGAAAGAGACTTTGCAAGTGTTGAGCCTACTTTTCCACACCCCACGACTATTATATACAATTTTTCTGCACCCCTACTTGATATTACCTTCTGAAATTCATAGATTAAATTATATTCCTTTTACAATAGACTCACAAGAGGGATTTTGGTAGAATAAAATTAATAAATACAAACTTATTGCAGCAAGAAGGAGAGAAAAAAATGGTTAAAAAACTTTTATGCGGGGCAGTAGCGATTGTCTTTTTTGTAGTTTTTTCTTCAATCAATATATTACCCGCATTTTCACAAACTCAAATTCCGGAGTGGATAAGAATAGGCGTGTTTTATGCTGATACATACAAAAAATCAAGCCCGGTGGACTCTGTAAAAATTGAGGCAAAAGGAAGTCTCTTCTTGGCTATTTCTGATGACAAAAACTTCATTACTGTTGCCGATACACAAAAAAATAGTCTCACAGTTTCAAAGGATGTATACAAAAAGAATGGCCAGGAAGGTCCAAATTATCATGTGGCAGTTGGAAGGTATATTTCATACAAAACAGCAGAGAATAGCTTAAAAAGTTTTTCTTCATTCAAAGACGCTTTTGTTGGCTTTGTAAATGGTGGGTATAGCATATTAATTGGCTGTTTTGACAATATAAATGAAGCAAGCAAACTGGCAGCAAAACTTTCTGGCGCAACCATTTTTTCTTCAGATACTATGGTGCTTGTAAAAGATGAAAATGGCAAAATACTTTTTGGATTTGACGGTCAAGCTACAAGGTTTTTGATGATAATTCCACAAAAGCAAAATGGAATTGAGAGAATAAAGATAGGCGACAGATGGTTCAGGGGCAGGGCTGAGTTTAAAAGAATAAAAGGTAGTGATATGACAGTTATAAATGTTACAAAGCTTGAAGAGTATCTGTATGGTGTTATCAGGATGGAGATTGACCCGCTGTGGCCAATTGAGGCTGTAAAAGCGTTTGCTGTTATTGCCCGCACGTATGCTGTGAGAAACCTTGGTAAGCACCAATCAATTGGTTTTGACCTCTGCCCGACAGACCACTGTCAGGTATATGGCGGTGCAGTAGATGGCACATATGGAGAAAAATGGGCAATTGCAGCTGTTGATGCAACAAGAGGTGAGATTATAACTTACAAAGGCAACCCGATTGATGCTGTGTATTTTTCATCAACAGGTGGTATTCCCACAGAGGATTCTGAAAATGTTTGGAGGTACCCTGTTGAGTATTTGAGGTCTGTTGACAATTCAAAAGAAGCAAAAAATTCAAAGTCATCATGGCTGTTTCAGTTTACCAAAGATGAGATAAAAAATATGCTCAAAAAAAGGAACATAGACATTGGTGATGTTTTGGACGTTCAGGCAGTTGAGTATACAAAAGCAGGAAGGGTTTTGAAACTAAAAGTTGTTGGCACGCAAGGCGAGTATGAATGTCAAAAAGAAGCAACACGACTTTTGTTTGGACTTTACAGCCAGGCATATACAATTACAACAGATGCGGATGTATCTGTGGTAGAGAGCAGTGGGAAGGTAAAAAAAGTGAGAATAAGCGGGCAGAAGATTTTGTTTGAAGATGGAAGTGTAAAAAGAGCGGTAGAAACTAAACAGGCACAGGATTTTATAGAAGCTCAAAATATTTTGCCACAAACTGCTGAAAGTGTGTATCTTTCGACATATGATGAGGTGTACCTGTCAGAAAATGTGGGAAGTTTTGAAAATGAAGCTCAGACATATTCACAGCAATATATAAATGTTGTAAATCCAGATGGTAGCCTTGACAAGGTGCCACTTGTCCCTACCACATACACATTCAATGGCAAAGGTTGGGGACATGGTGTTGGAATGAGCCAGTGGGGAGCAAAAGGACTTGCTGAAAGTGGTTATAATTATAAGCAAATTATAAAACACTATTACACAGGAGTTGAGATTGAAAAAAGATGAAAAAATGGAAACTAAGCGACTTTCATTATGACCTGCCGGATGAACTGATTGCACAAAAACCTGTAGAGCCGCGGGACAGTTCAAGGCTGATGGTTATTTTACCGGACGGCAGGCTTGAGCACAGAATTTTCCGCGACATAGTTGAATATTTAAATGAGGGTGACTGTCTTGTTCTAAATAACTCAAAGGTCATACCTGCAAGGCTAATTGGGCAAAGAGAAGATACTGGCAGTTTTATAGAATTTTTGCTTGTAAAGAGGCTTGATATAAACACATGGGAGGTTATGACACGACCAGGCAAAAAGGCGCGAAAAGGAAGAAAGTTTGTATTTGGCAATGGAGAGCTAAAAGCTGAGGTTTTACATGTAAACCAGGAAGAAGGCACAAGGATTGTAAGGTTCTATTATGAAGGGGTGTTTGAAGAGGTTTTAGAAAGACTGGGCAAAATTCCTCTTCCACCGTATATAAAAGAGGAGCTTGACGATCTTTCAAGATATCAGACAGTATACAGCAAAGTGCCTGGTTCTGCTGCAGCACCAACTGCAGGTCTTCACTTTACAGAAGAATTACTTGAGAAAATCTCAAAAAAAGGTGTTGAAATTCTGTATGTGACACTTCACGTTGGACTTGGAACTTTTAAACCAGTCAAAGTTGAAAATGTGGAAGAACACAAGATGCATGAGGAGTATTATGAAATCTCTGAAGATGTTGCAGAAAGAATAAACAGAGCAAAAGAACTTGGTAAAAGAGTGATTGCAGTTGGGACGACATCTTGCAGGGTTTTAGAATCGTGCTGTGATGAAAATGGAAAAGTAAGAGCCAAAAAAGGTTGGACAGATATATTTATCTACCCTGGCTATGAATTTAAAGTTCTTGACGGTCTTGTTACAAACTTCCATCTTCCGGATACTACCTTGATGATGCTTGTCTGTGCATTTGGCGGGTATGAAAGAATCATGAACGCCTACAAGATTGCTGTTGACATGCGTTACAGGTTTTTCAGTTTTGGAGATGCAATGCTGATATTAAGGAGATAAATTTATTTTCAGAAGCCCTAAAATATGTTAATTCACAATTAATAGGTGTTAGTATATAATAATTTTAAAGCCCGATAAGAGGAGTTGTTAAAATATGGATGAGATCAAACAAATGTTAACTCTTGTCTTAGAAAAGGTTGACAGCATTGATAAAGGCTTAGAAGAAGTAAAACAAAGACTTGATAAGGTAGAAGAAAGACTTGACAGAGTTGAAGAAAGACTTAACAAGGTAGAAGAAAGGCTTGACAGGGTAGAAGAAAGGCTTGATGCAGTAGAAAGAAGAATTGATGCTCTTGAGAAGAGGGTTGCCAAGCTTGAGGTTGAGACAACCAAGAATTCTATTATGCTTGAAGACCTCAAGAGAAAACTTGAGCTTATGGCAGAAATTCAGCAGTCTCACTTTGAGCAAGACAAGCGTGAACATGAAGAGCTGAGAAGATATGTTGATGGCAGATTTGCTGTTATTGAGTTTGCTATAAAACAGCTTTCAAGCGATATGGAAGAGATGAAAAAGGATATAAAAGAGTTAAAAGAAAACAGAGTAAAGATTGAGGTTTTTTATGAAATCCTTGGCAGGCATGAGGTTGAAATCAGCAATCTAAAAAAAGCTGTGTTTTCAGCAAATTAGAATAAGAGGGGCTGTATGTGAAAAATGTTTCAGCCCCTTTTTTGTTTGGTAAGATGTGATATAATTTAAGATAAGATTTTGAGGGAAGGTAGAACTTTAAGATGATAAATAGTTTTCAAGCTCCACTTTTGGGCAAACTCAAATATTTTGAGTACCTCACAGCACCTAACTCAGAAAGATACAGAACAATCATGAGATATTGTTTTTTGTGTCATTTAGAATACAAAAACAGGCTGACAAAAGAAGAGATATTCACCTTTTTAAAAAGTTTTCCACAGTTTGCAGACTACACAGAGCAGATGTGCGAACAAGATTTGAAAAGTCTTGTTGAGTGGGGAAATTTAAATTCAATTCAGGACACTTCAAAGACCAGAACTGTTGAGGAGTTTAAAAACAAAAGATTTTTATATGAACTTACACATATCGGACTTAAGATTGAAAGGTTTTTGTTTGAACTTGAAACTCAAGAGGATACAAAAGCAGAGCTAAATCCCAAACACATTGAAAAGATATTTCTCTTGCTTCAGCAGGTGGACAGTGTATTGCAAGACCCGCAAAAAAGAGCAGTTGACTGGTGGGATGAGCTAACAAGCTCTTTTGAGGAGATTGAAAATAGCTATTCTGAATATATTTCAATGTTAAAGTCGTATGAGGCTGAAAATCTCATGATAAAAGAGAATTTTTTAGAGTACAAATCAAAGCTTGTACAGTACCTTTACAACTTCTATATTATATTTCAGAACTATCTTCCAAAAATAAGATCCATCTTTTTGCAATTAGAAAACTCTAAGGTTGAAAAGCTTTTGAACTATATAATCGCTCAGGAAAAGGAACATCCCAAAAACATATTCAAAGACCCAGAGAGTATAGAAAGAAATATAAAAGCAAGGTTTGACAATATAAAACTCTGGTTTGTTGCTCCTCATGGCCAGGCAGAAAAACTTTCTGACCAGATTCAGGGGCTTATAAGAAAAGTGTCTGACCTTGCAGCAAGGCTTTCAGAGATGTCGAGTGTCAAAGTAAACAGGCAGGAAGAGTACAAACACTTAGCTAAAATATTCTCAAACCTTGATTTAGCTACATGTCACAAGCTTTCTTCAGTTGTGTTTGGTGTGCTTTTGCCGCGATACATTGCAGCCGAGGAAAAAAGACAAAGCGAACTTGCAAGTCTTAGCATTCTTGATGTTCCACCAATGAAGAGTTTGCTTAAATCAAGAGGAAGGCTTGTGAGGGAAAAGAGTAAAGTTTTGCCGGCATCTGAATTTTCTGAAGACAAGAAAAAAAGGTTTGAGGAGTATAAAAAGAAAATTGAAGAAGAAGAAAAGCTTGTTGCTCAGCTTATAAAAGATGGAAAAATTGAGTTTGAAAATCTTCCTGTTTTGACTCCACAGGTGAGGAAGAAACTTTTGGTGTGGCTTTCAAGAGGACTATCATCAGGTTTTGGTAATACAGACTCAGGGAAAAAATTTAAAGTTGTAAAACCAAAGGATGGGAGATATTGTGTTTTAAAATCAACAGATGGCGAGCTTGAAATGCCAGCGTATGTGATTGAGTTTGTCGAATAAAGAAAGGCAGGAAAGTTTTAAAATGCAAAGTGCACTTTTAAAATTGCTTGAAAACTTTTGGATTTTAAAAGAAAAAGACGTTGAAAGCTATTATGAGTGTAAAAACATTGGCAAAGACTTAAAAGACTTTATAGTCACAAAACTGGGACTTAAGTTCTATGCTACATCTGACATGGTCAGACTTGAAAAGGTACCACTTGTTCCAAGAGAGTACATGGGTATTATGGAGTTTGAAGAGCCAAAAGACTATGTGTTTTTCTGTCTTGTTCTTGCATTTTTAGAGGACAAAGGAAAAGATACTCAGTTTTTGCTTGAGGATATCACCCAGTATATACGGTCGAATTATCCTTACGAGGAAATTGACTGGACTATGTATTCTGATAGAAGGTCACTTATAAGAGTTCTTAAGTTTTGCGAAAAGATGGGGCTAATTAAAATAGATGATGGCAATCAAGAGTTGTTTGTGGAAAGAGCTGATGTAGATGTACTTTATGAATCAACAGGGCTATCAAAATACTTTATGAGGACATTTCCTAAAAGCTTTGTTGAGTATTCGTCAGCTGAAGAAATTTTAAACAGCGAGTTTGAGTTTACAAATGGACTTTCTGACCAAATCACTGATATAAAGAGAATAAAAGCATACAGAGGACTTTTGATAGATGGCATTGTGGATTTTGAGAGTGAAGCGCCACTTTATTACATTAAAAGACAAAAGACAACAATTTTACAAGACCTTGAAAAGTTTTTGCCAGAGCTTGAACTTCACCTGTTCAAGTCGTTTGCATATATTAGCGTTGAGGGAGACTGCAGATATACTTATCCTGACAATTCAAATATGTGCGATGTGCTGCTTTTGTGTTCAAAAGAGATTCTTGAAAGGGTAGAAAAAGGTGAGTTGAGACTTTCACCTTCACATGAGATGCTTGAAATTTCGCTTGACCATTTTAAGCTAATTATAGATGATGTCAGAAAAAAATACGGAAATTTTTGGAACAAAGAGTGGAGGGAAAAGTCAACAGAGAAAATATTTGAAGAGCTTTTAGAGTTTTTACAGCTTCACAATTTTGCAAAGACAAATGACGATGGATATCTTGTCATATCCCCTATTTTTTTAAGAGTTGTTGGTGAGTATCAGGACTATGATACAAATGGTCAGCTTTCCGAGAAAAATAACAGCACCGAGAAAGCTTTTGAGGATATAGAGGATATAAATGTGGATGGAGGTTTATATTTTGAAGATGAGCAAGGAAAATAGATGGGTGATGAACAGAGCCGGAGTTTTCAACTACTGGTACTATGACGAGGAGTATTTTGACTTTTACGATGGCAGGATGCTTATTCGTGGTGCTAATGCTTCGGGTAAATCTGTTACAATGCAAAGTTTTATTACCCTGCTTTTGGATGGCAACTACCACCCATCCAGGCTTGACTCTTTTGGGTCAAATGCGCGAAAGCTTGAAGATTATGTTCTTGGCGATCAGGGGCCGGGTCAGAAAAACGAGGCAATAGCCTATCTTTTTCTTGAGTTTAAAAAACAAAATGTATTTGTATCCGTAGGCATGGGAATAAGGGCAAAAAGAGGCACGAGCCCTGATACGTGGTATTTTGTTCTAACAGACGGAAGAAGGTTTGGAGTTGACATTTTCTTTTATGAAAAGATAGGCGACCAAAAAATTCCACTTACCAAGAAGAAGTTTGAAAACCTGATAGGAGATGGTGGTAAGGTCTTTACAAGCAGAAAGGATTATATGGAGGAAGTTAACAAGATCTTGTTTGGCTTTGAAAATATAGAGGACTTTGAAAATTTGATAGACTTGATTGTTCGAATTAGAACGCCAAAACTTTCGAGGGATATAAAACCTGATACTGTTTGCAGGATGCTGCAAGAGTCGCTTCCTGCCCTATCTGAGTCAGACTTGCGTAGCCTTTCTGACTCCATAGAAAACATGGACAAGATTCAAACAGAGCTGAAAAATCTTGAGATCATAAAAGATGTGCTGGAAAAGTTAAAAAAGGTTTATGATGAGTACAACCAGCTTCTGCTTGCGCAAAGTATACTTAGCGTGCTAGAAAAAAGCAAAGAGTATTTGAGCCTTAAAAAAGAGCTTGAAAAAGCTCAAACTGAGGTTGAGAAAAATAGAGAAGAAAAGCTTAAGATAGAAGAAAAAATAGAAGAGCTTAAAAAAGAGCAAGAGTCTTTGACATTGAGGCTTGAAAGTATAAAAGAAAGTGACATATTCAAGCTTCAAAAAGAGCTTTTAAATATAAAAGAAGAGCTCAGAGAACTTGAGGAGCAGAAAAACAAAAAGCTTTCCCAGATAAATTCAGCTTCACAAAAACTTGAAAAGGAAAGACAGCAGCTTATCGCTTTAGAAGAAGAGCTTGAAAAGTACAAAAGAAAAATAAAAGATAGCGTCAAAGAAGGCAAATTGCTAATCGAATCAATTGGTTTTCAGAGATTTTTAGAAACGCTTGATATGTATCTTCTTGAGCAGGGAAGCCTTGACATTTTAAAGGATGAGCTTTCATCTTTCTTATCTCAGGTTGAGATTGCACTTAAAAATTATGAAAAGTTAAGTGAAATCAAGAAAGATTTGGATGGCTTTTATAAAGAGCTTGATATGAACAGAGCAGAAGCACAAAAGGTGGAGGAAGAGATACAAAATCTTTTGCTTCAGCTTGAGGAAGTAAAAAATAATCTGAAGAATGCTATTTCTATTTACTTTGAACAAAATGAGGTTTTCAAAGCTTTAGATGAGCAGAGAACAGCAATTTTCCAGGCGATAAATAGTTGTGAGAAAAAAGGAGATTATGGCAGAATATATTCGACTTTAGATGATATTTATAACTTTCATTATCTTGCTATCTCAGATACAATAAGAAGGCTTGAATTTGAGATAGAAGTTTTGAATAACCAGATTAAAGCTAAGAAAGAAGAGATTGAGAGGATTAAAAGCCAGAAGGATGATGAGGTTATACTTTCATCCCAGCAAAAGAAGGTAAGAGACAGGCTTTTGCAAAAAGGGGTGCCATTTATACCTTTTTATATGGCTGTGGATTTTAAAGACGGTGTGGACGAAAAAAAGAAAGCTATCATTGAAGATGCGCTAAATTCTCTTGGTATTTTGAATGCTTTGATTGTGCCAGAAAAGTACAGAGATGTTCTTTCGGACCTTATGGATGATGAAAAAGAAATGATTTTAATTTCAAAACCTGCGTATTTTTCACACACGCTAAACCAGTTTTTAGAGGTTGCCAACTTTGACGGACCTATTGAGCTAAAACAGGAAGTGGCAGCTGTGATTGACAGCATTTTTGCTACCGAAAAAGATGATGGTATTTACATCTGCGAGGATGGAATGTTTGGCAGTAGCATTTTAAGAGGCAGAACAACCACATGCGAAAATGCAAGGTTTATTGGCATTGAAAATAGAAGAAGGTACAGGCAGATGCTAATATCACAGCTTGAAGATGAAGTGCAGAAGCTTTCAGTTGAATTAGATAACAAAAAACAGGAAAGAAATGCACAGAAAAATTTGGTTGAGAAGCTAAAAAACGAGAGAAACAGCTTTCCTTCATTGGTTGACCTTGACACTGCGTTTGAGATGATTGAGGAGAGAGAAAACCACAAATCAAAACTTCAAAAAGAGATAGAGTTTTTAGAAAAGAAGATAAGAGAGCTTTTGGGAAGAGAAAATAGTTTAAAGCATGAGATTTCTGTCATTGCAACAAAACTTTCTGTCACAGCTACGAAGGATAATTTTTTTAAGCTAAGCCAAGAAGCTCAAAAACTTAAAAGTGTACTTGTTAATTTAGAAAACGAGGTTGAAAAAGAAAAATTAGTTTCAAGGACAACAGATTCAAAAAGAGAACAAATTGTACAAATAGAAGAAAGTCTGCAGAATTTAAGTTTTGACATTCAGAGTCTAAAAACAAGGTGGGAAAGCTTAAGTTTAAAGAAAGCTGAAATTGAAAAAAGGCTTTCAAGCGATGATGCTCAAAAGCTTTTTGAAGACCAGCAAAAGGCAATTGAGCGTCTTGATAGTATTCCTAAGGAGATAGAGAGCTTTAACAAAAATCTTCAGGAGATAGTTGCAAAAATTTCGCGACATGAAGTGCTGATTGAGACAAAAGCTTTGCAGCTTGAAAAAGCCAAAATAGAGTACACAAATAGCCTTGAAGTGTTGAAGATTGAACTTTCTTTTGGTTTTGTATGGGAGGAAGAAAATCTTGAGGATGAGAGCAAACTTTTAGAGTTTGCAAAGGAAAAAAGTAGCTTTGCTAATGAATTTAAATCCAAGGATTTGAACCAGGTTTTTGAAAGGCTCATTTCTGCACACTATGAAGCTCAAGTGCAGCTTGCAGAGTTTGGAGCAAATCTTTACCTCAAAGAGGATGAAAAAACGGGATATGCAAGATATGTGTGGACAGCAAAGAAGGACGGAAGATTGCTTTCACTTTATGAATTTTTAGAGAGAATAGATTCTGAAATAATCGAGAAGAAAAATCTTATCACCCAGCAGGAAAGAGAGCTTTTTGAAGAGGTTTTGATAAAAGACATTGGACGGAGAATCTCAAGTAAGATAATGCTTGCACAGGACTGGGTAAAGAGAATGAATGCGCTGATGGACGGCATGGACTTGTCAGGTGATCTTAAGTTCAGACTTTCGTGGGAGCAGAAAAAGCAGGAACTTGAAGATGAGCTTTCAACTGCGGAGTTGATAGGACTCATGAGCAAAGACTTGTCTATTGCAACTGATGAAGACAAACAAAAGGTTGTGAGACACTTCAGGGCACGTATTGAAAGGGCAAAAAGACTTCAGGACTCACCCGACAGTTTTCGAAGTCTTTATGAGGTAATGAAAGAGATTTTGGATTACAGGCAGTGGTTTGAGTTCAGGCTCTATTATCAAAGAGGTACGGAAAACAGAAGAGAGCTTACAAACAACGCATACGACAAGTTTTCTGGGGGCGAAAAAGCACTTTCCATTTATGTTCCTCTTTTGGCAGCGCTATGTGCAAAGTACCAGAGCGCTGCAAGCTTTGCACCGCGCATAATTGCGCTTGATGAGGCGTTTGCCGGCGTTGATGAGAACAACATTGAAAAGATGTTTGACCTGATAGAAAGTTTGGAGTTTGACTATATCATGAACTCTCAGATTCTGTGGGGAGATTACAAAACAGTGCCAGGACTTTGCATTTATGAACTTATTTCAGACCGAAACAAAGGCTGTGTTCTCAAAGTAAAATACATCTGGAACGGGTACAAGAAGGTGTTGGTGGAGATATGAGCGATGAAAAGCTTTTACAAGAGTGCATAGAATACTTTTCGCACAAGGGTTTTTCGCGTGTGCTGGAGCTCATTTACAACAAATACAGGTCGCTTGGCAGGTTTTCAGGCAAGGTTGTGCTGGAAAACCCACAGCCAATTGAAAAAGAGATGCTTTCGCGCTATCTTGGAAGAATTGTCAGCGGTGACAGGGTGGTTGTCAATGTAAAAGAGTTTGCACAAAAGAGGTTTGAGCAGACCAAATTTTCTTCGCTTGATTTTAAAGATGTGCTTTCACATGTTCTAAAAAAAGATATTTTAACAAAAAAAGAAGAAAAAGAGAGCAGACAAAAGCAACTTTCAGGCTTTCTTGAAAAGTTAGAAAAACAGTTGGCAAACGGCGCAGATAGTGAGTGTGTATTTCAAGCTGTAAAAGAAAATTTCAAACAGTTTGAAGGGTATTTTAAGAAGTATTCTGAAGAAAAACTTTTGAACATTTTAAAAGTATGCTTAAAAGCTGCCGCAACAAAGCCAGAAAGAATAGAAAGTCTTGCGGTGTTTGCAACTAAAATGGCGCATGACCCTCATTTTTTTGACGAAGACCGCGACAGTGGCAAGATATTTTTAAGGATTTTAAGCCTGGTAAAAAATGTTGAATATCCAAAGTCTTCAGAGGAAAAAGCTGAACTTTTGTACATGCACAACATCATCATAGACGAGCTTTCAAACTGGTGTTTGATGTATGCCATAGGCGCAATATCAGAAAACGCAGCAGAAGATGAAGCGCTCAAAAGTTTTGCTTTGCAAAAAAAGCCGGTGATTCTGCCTCTTTATACCATTAAGGATTACAAGCAGTTTTTTGGATATTCAAAGAAAATTGTGGTTGTAGAAAACCCTGCTGTGTTTTCAATGCTGATGCAAGCTTGCAGTGATATTTCTCTCATTTGTACAAACGGGCAGCTAAGACTTTCTACAAAGATTGTACTTGAAAGCCTTTCAAAAGAAGGCTTTACTATATTTTACTCAGGCGACTTTGACCCTGAAGGGCTCTTGATAGCAGACAGGATTATTCAAAACTACAATGCAGTTCCTGTTTGCATGGATAAAGAAAGCTACCTTTTGTCTTTATCTAAAAACAAGATTTCTCAAAAGAGGCTTGTGATGCTCCGAAACGTAAAAAGCCCAGAGCTTTTTGATGTATGCAGTAAAATGAGAGAATTAAAGCTTTCGGGGTATCAGGAAAGGATAGTTGATAGAATTGTTGAAAAGTTAAAAAGTTAATATTTTTCGATAATCCAAATGATGCCCAAAAGTAATATTAATAGAAGTTGTAAGTAAATTCTTAGGGGTTAGGGGTGGTGTATTGGGGGCTGAAAATTTATTTTATATTTTTTTATTTTTTTTATTTGTTTTAAAATAGCTGTTGTTTAAAAACATTTAAATAGATTGGCTTTACAAATAAAAACAGGTAGTGCCTTTAAAGCATTGCCTGTTTAGTTTTTTAATGCATCCCTGTTTTTTATACTCTTGCGATACTGGTGAGGAGATTGCTTGAAGAATTTTTTGAATGTTCTAGAAAAATGATCAACAGAGTTGTATCCAACATATTCTGCGATTTTTTCTAAAGGAAGATCGGTATTTTCAAGGTAATCTTTTGCATCAGCCATTTTAAGCTTTGTTATTAAAGATGTAAAGTTAATTCCTAATTTGTTTTTTATTAGAGCGGATAGATACGACTCACTGTAATGAAACTGGTTAGCAATATCTTTCAAAGTTATGTTTTTGTAATTATGCTGAATAAATTCAATGATGGGAGAAAAGTTATCATCACTAATAAAATTATTAGATTTTACCTTGTTACTATAGACTCGTAGCAAATAAGAGAATAATATGTTAGCCCAACTAATACAGCAGTCGTTTTTATACTTATCATCCCTGTAGTTTTCCATTGTTAGATTTTTGATTATAAATTTAATATCGTTAGAATTATCTGTTTCAAATAACAGATAATTTGGAGTTGCTTTATTGTAAAGTATAGTCCTAAAGAAATAAGAAAGTACATCTTTTTGTGAAAGAAAAGCAAAAAAAGCAGTATCAAATGTACTCTTTCTTATTGCAATAATTATAACTACTGAATTGTTCTCTTCAACAATGATATTGTGCAAAGACTCTGGTGCAACAATACAGATATTTCCTTCGATAAGTATTTGATGTTCTTTCTCAAATTGGAAAATACAGCTGCCTCTGAATACATATATTACTTCAAAGTAATCATGAGAATGAACAAAATCCAACGCAAAGTTAAAATTTTTAAAAACAAAAATATCTCTTTTATCAGGGAAAATGGTATGTTCTCTTATATTAGAAGAATATTTTGTTTCAATAAAGTCATTTATTCGGATTGGTAAAAGGTTCAGAGCATCTATAAACTCTTCATCTGACATATTACTCCACAGAAATTGTTGGGGTAAAACGGGTTTGTCAACTAAATATTTGTGGCTTTTATAAAGTTCAAAAATAGCATCTAAAAAAGTTTTCTTTTTACCTGTACTAAAAAAATAACTTGTTAAATAAGTCTGTACATCTCCAAAAGTCACATACATCTCCATGTTATTTCACCTTAACTCTCAGGAGTTATATATACTTATTTTAGCGTATAAAATATCATATAATCAACTAAAAAAATGTCGGATATTAAAAAAAAAATAACATGGATTTATTTCTTTTGACTATGATTTAATTAGAATGTGCAAAAGAAAATTTGACACTCTAATCAAAGGAGCGAGTTTAATGCTAGATATATTTCAATATCCTGAAGTGAAATTTCCTGATAGTTTTTTATGGGGTGCATCAACAGCAGGTGAACAAGTAGAAGGAAACAACTGCTCACAATTTGATGTAAAAGAGTTTGCTCCTGAAAAGGCAGTCTTTAGCGGAGAACCTTATCAAATGCCTGGAATGGCGTGTAACAGCTATATATTGTATGAAGAGGATATTAAACTGTTGAAAGAAATGAATTTGAATTTATATAGAATGTCAATAGAATGGTGCAGGATAGAACCTGAAAAAGGTAAGTATGATGAAAAAGTGTTGAAACATTATATTAGTATATTAAGCAGGTTAAAAGAAGAAAAAATAAATATATGTTTGACTCTTCATCATTTTTCACATCCTGTGTGGTTTCACAAAGAGGGTGCTTTTAAATCACTGGATAACCTAAAGGACTGGGAAAGATATTTAGAATATTTGATACCCAAGATAGCAGAGTATGTGGATTTTTGGATTGTTATAAATGAGCTTAATCTTCGATATGTTTATCCTACCATAGAGGAAAGGCTAAACGCAATTTACTATCACGCTTTGGGATATCATATTATCAAAAAGTATTCAGATAAGCCTGTTAGTTCAGCACATTCCTATGCTGAAAAACACCCAAAAAGGGGAAAGCACGATAAACTTGATAGGCTTATGGCAGAATATATAGACTATATTGAAAATGAATTCTTCTTTCATGCAATTCGAACTGGGGAGATTACGGCACCTTTTTATGATGCAAAGTATGTACCTGATATTAAGATGACATGTGATTTCTGGGCAGTGAATACATATGTGAGACATATAATTGACGGCCGAAAAAAAGATTATTTGACAGACTTTTATAGGGCTACTCATTTTAAAGCGCTTGATACGCCGTTTTATACCGAAGAAATTTGGCCGGAACTCATGATTTTCATGTTAATGAGATTAAAGGATAAACCCATACTAATAACAGAAAATGGAATTGCAGTGAGGGATGACAGGTTCAGAATTGTTTATTTAGCTGCTATGCTTCAGTCAGTTTATGAAGCAATTGAAATGGGATCAGAAGTGATTGGATACTGTCATTGGTCGCTGTTGGATAATTGGGAATGGGGAAGCTTTGAACCTACATTTGGGCTTGCTGCTGTTGACAGAAAAACTTTTGAAAGGAGATTGAAAAACAGCGGGAAGTTCTATGGAGAGATTGCTAAAAATAATGGATATAACCAAGAGATATTGAGAAGATATTTGCAAGAGTTGCCTTCCATTATAAATTATAAAAACAAGTAGGTTGAGTTAGAAGGGTGATTAAAATGAGT
The DNA here is from genome assembly GCF_000166355.1 of Caldicellulosiruptor hydrothermalis 108. Taxonomy (NCBI): domain Bacteria; kingdom Bacillati; phylum Bacillota; order Caldicellulosiruptorales; family Caldicellulosiruptoraceae; genus Caldicellulosiruptor; species Caldicellulosiruptor hydrothermalis. The sequence goes on along the minus strand of NC_014652.1, from coordinate 2,442,042 downwards.
GTTGAAAAGTTGATTGAGGTAAGAAATATTGATAAATACTTTGGTCCTGTCAAAGTTTTGAATAATGTTTGTCTTGAGATATACAAGGGGGAGGTCCGGGGACTCGTTGGTGAAAATGGCTCGGGTAAGTCTACACTTTCATCTATTATTGCAGGCATTTTACAGGCAGATGGTGGAAAGATGTTTTTAAAAGGTAATATTTACAACCCCAAGAGTATGATTGATGCCCAAACCCACGGAATAGGTATGGTGGTTCAGGAACTTGGTACAGTTTCCAATATAACTGTTGCAGAGAATATTTTTCTTGGCAAGGTAAATAATTTTAAGAGGTTTGGCATTGTTGACAGAAAAAAATTATATAAGTCTGCTAAAGAAATTTTGGAGCGAGTTGGCATTACTGATATTGATCCGGCTATACCAATCAATTTTCTAAATTTTGAGGATAGAAAACTTATTGAATTTGCAAAAGTTGTGGATGAAAACCTTGAGCTTTTGATTTTAGATGAGACAACCACCGCTCTTTCTCAAAAAGGTAGAGAGATAGTTTATGATCTTGTACAAAAGTTAAAAAGCCAGAACAAATCAGTACTTCTTATATCCCATGATCTTGATGAGATTATGAAGGTATGCGATACGTTGACAGTATTACGAGATGGCAACGTCATTACTGAACTTCCAAAGCAAGAGTTTGAGGAGAATAAAATAAAACAATATATGATAGGAAGAGAGATTAAAGGACATTATTATAGACCTGATGCAGAGGGAAGCCATGAAGAAGAAGTGGTTTTGAAGATTAAAAACCTTACCACCTTCAGAGGTGTAAAAAATCTTTCTTTTGAAGTACATAAAGGTGAGATACTTGGAATAGGGGGGCTTTCCCACTGTGGCATGCATGAGTTGGGGCGAGCTTTATTTGGAGCAGAGAAGGTGCTTACAGGCAGGGTAATTCATTGCAAAACAGGTCAGGAAATAAAAAGTCCTTTTGCCGCAATGAAACTAAATATAGGTTATGTTTCGAAGGATAGAGACAAAGAGTCACTTGTGCTTGCAGATAGCATAAAAAATAATATTGTAGCTGCTGGATATGATAAGGTTACAACTGGAAAATACTTCATTTTCCCAAAAACAGAAAACAAGTATGTAGATGAGCAGATAGAGAGCTTGAGGATAAAGTGTACCTCACGCAATCAGTATGTTCAATATTTATCAGGTGGTAATAAACAAAAAGTTGCACTTGGTAAATGGTTAGCAAGAGATCCTGATATTTTAATTGTTGACTGCCCTACAAGAGGTGTTGATGTGGGTGTTAAGGCTTCAATATATCAAATTCTGTACCAAATGAAGAAAGAAGGAAAGACGATAATTATGATTTCTGAAGAATTACCTGAATTGATAGGTATGTGTGATAGGATAATAATTCTAAAAGATGGAAGGAAGACAGGAGAATTTAAACGCTCCCCAGATTTGTCTGAAGCAAATCTTATTATGTGCATGATTTAAAGCACGGAGGGAAAAAAGTATGGACACTAGGAGAAAAAACAATGCACTTTTGTTTTTGAAGAACGAAAAGGTTAAAAATACAATTTCAAATTTGCTTCCTGTGATTGGTTTTGTGTTTATAATAGTCTTTTTTGGGATAATGACTAAGGGAGTATCACTTTCGCCTTTCAACATCAAAATTTTGATTAATCAAGCTATTGTCGTTGCAATAATCGCAACAACTGCAACTTTCATATTTTCCATGGGCGCATTTGATATTTCAATAGGAGCTGTTACATGTTTTGCTGCTGTAGTTGGAGCTATAGCAGCAAATGCTACAAAATCTCCGATTGTGATGTTTGCAATGTGTATGGTTTCTGCAATAGCACTTTCTTTGATGAATGGATTTTGTATAGCATTTCTTAAACTACCTTCTTTTATAGTTACACTTGCTACAATGAACATAATCTCCGCAGCGGTCACACTTGTTATTGGAACAACGGATCTAATTACTTTGGAGATGGATGTTGATTATCTCGACCAGATATATATAAAGATTATTGTTTTAATTGTTGTAATGCTACTATCTGTTATACTCTTTGACTTTACAAAGCTTGGGAAAAGCAACAAGATAATAGGCGGTAACCAGACTGTTGCATCGCTGTCTGGAATATCAATTACAAAAAATATATTAGCTACATTTTTGGTAAGTGGAATAGGAATAGGATTGGGTGCATTTTTGCTCCTTGTTAGAACAGGTTCAGTATCTTCACAAACTGCGTCTTCTATGGGTTTTGATATTATCATGGCAATGGTATTGGGAGGAATGCCTATCTCGGGTGGTGCTAAATCAAAAATAACAGCAGCACTTATTGGTGCATTTACTATAACAGCGTTAAATAACGGGCTTGTTATAATGGGTGCTTCTGTTGGAGCACTTCAGGCAATACGAGGTGTTATCTTTCTGATTATCATAACACTTATGCTACTAAATCAAAGAGAAAAACTTCTTCCTCGTTAGTTTTTATGAATATTTATGGCTAAATCAGCTGTTTCTGAACAGCTGATAATAATAAAACAATTAGGGAGGGGATAAAAATGTTTAAAAGATGGTTAAGGCTTTTATGGCTTGTTTTGTTCTTTGCTTTATGTTTAAATCAATTAAGCGGATACGGGAAAGGCAGTAGTTCAAATGTGCCAAAGCAAAAATACAAAATTGGTGTAATTGTGTATGATAACAGCGATGTTATGCAGCAAGAGATTAATAAATATTTTACTCAGCATTTAGCACCTGCATTCAATGTGGAATTTATCATTTCAGATGCTATTAAAGATTCAAATGGTGAGATTTCTTTTATTGAGAACTGTGCAGCAAAAGGAGTAAAAGGCATCATTGCATTTTACAATGTAACAGATTTCAAAAAAATTCTTAATCTTTGCAAACAACACAAAATATATTATGTTCTTGGCGCAATGAATCCTGATGAAAAAATGCTGAAAGCAGCTGAAGGTAATCCATATTTTCTTGGTGGTGTAGGACCTGGTAACAGTGATTACAGTGCAATGTATAAGATGACTAAAAAGTTTTTGGAAGATGGCGCAAGGTCAATTGTGCTACCAACAGGAGGAAAAGACTGGAGTGTGAAAATGTTTATTGACCGTTATAATGGAGTGAAAGATGCGATTAAAGATTTTGAAGCTAAACATCCTGGAGTGAAAATAAAAGTTTATGAATTTGGCGGATTTCCTAACGATGCCTGGTTTGCAACACAGGCAAAGATGATAGCTCTCAATCCAGATGCGATAGTAGCTACATTTTCAGGTGAATTTTTATGGGTTCAGCCATTAAAAGACGCTGGGAAAGCAGGAAAAATTAAATTGGGCACGCTATCTTCAATCAATCCTGTTGCTGCCCAGGCAATGAAAGAAGGAGTTTTGCACTTTTTAGCAGGTATATATCCGCAAATGACAGGGCTCAATTTTGCTTTACTTTACAATGCAATGACTGGTTATGCTAAGGACTTTAAAAAGGATGGTAAACCAGTAGTGATAACAACAGATGTGGCTATTATTCAATCTGCACAAGAAATGGATAAGTGGATGAAAATTGTATACGGCAAAGTTCCACCATACTCTGCAGATGATCTAAAAAAAGTTTGCAAAGTATTCAATCCAAAAGCAACTTATAATGACTTTGTAAAATTATGTAAAGAATGTAATTATAATGATATAATAAAAAGAAGAGGCATTAAAAGATAAATAATCACAATATTTAAAAAGTTAATCAATGAATAATGATTAGGGTGGGAATTTTATAATGAGGGCAACTAAATTGTTTAGAAACATTATCGTGACATTTTCTGTTCCGCTGATTGTATATTCGATATTCCAATTGATATGTTCGATATACAAGCTGCCATATATAAATTCTAACAATTTTAGAACTTTTGTACTGAACACTTTTTATGTTGCTTATATAGGCTGGGGGCTGTATTTTAATGTGCCTGCAGGAAGGTTTGATTTCAGCGTTGGTGCTGTTATGCTCCTTTCAACTATTATAGGAGGAAACTTGGCGCTCATGCTGGGACTGAATGGAACAGGGATGCTTATAAGCTGCATGTTAACAGGTGCGCTCCTTGGTGCTGTTTCTGGCCTTGCATATGTCATATTAAGACTTCCTGCAATGGTGGTATCTTTGGGACTTGTATTGATATATGAAGCACTTTCCTTTGTTCTATTTGAGGGAAGGGGGATAGTGATAATAGGAAGACAGAACTTGCTTTACATTGTTCAGCCCCCCTACCTCTATATTGTAGCTTTTATTGTGATGATTGCGCTTATAATTCTTATTAACTATACAAAGTTTGGTTATGACATGAGAGCATTAGCAAATGACCAGAGGATTTCGGTGAATACAGGTATCAATGAAATTACAAACACCATTCTTTGCTATATATTCAGCGGAGCAGTGGTTGCAGTTGCTGGTGTGCTTACATTAGGAAGAACAGGTGCAACACGTGCCAACTTAAGCATGGCAACAGTGTCAACAATGTTTCAGGGATTTTTGCCATTATTTATAGGAAATGTGCTTGCCAGATATAGTGAACCAATCTTTAGTATTTTAATAGGTGCCATAACAACTTCACTAATTGCATCTGGACTTGCAGCGCTTGGCCTTTCCCTTGCAGCCCAGAATATTATAAATGCTTTTATAATGCTGGCATTCCTTGCATATGACATAAATCAATATAAATTGGAAGAGCTTATATTAATCAGAAGGCAAAAGAAAGAGGCTCTGATGGAACAATGAATAACAGAAAGTAGGAGGTAAATATGGACGAAACTATGTTTATGCAGTACAATTCTTGGATGGTTTGTGAAGGCACATACTTCATAACAACTCTAAATGGAAGCCTTTACCTATATCTTTTGGAAGGCAATAAAAAAGCCCTTCTTATTGATACAGGGTATGGATTTACAAATATAAGAGAGTATGTTGAAGGCCTCACTCAAAAACCTATTATTGTAGTGAATACACATGGTCATACAGACCATTCTGGTGGCAACGGTTGGTGGGAAGAGGTTTATATGCATAAAAATGCTCCGTCTGACATGTTTGAGCTTAAAAATGTACCTGTGGAACATATTTTGCCATATCCAAATTATAAAAAAATTTTTATTGAAGAAGGATTTGAGTTTGATCTTGGAGACAGAGTGGTGAAAGTTATAGATATTTCTGCACATTCAGCTGGTAGTTTAGCGTTTATTGATTCTAAAGCGCGCATGATTTTTACTGGAGATGAGCTTGAATCACAGCAAGTTTTAATGTTTGATGCTGTAAATGCAAAACCATATGATTTGAAAGCAAAGATTGAGAAGCATCTTGAGAATATGCACAAAATCAAAAAATATGATAAAAATTTTGACTTTATATGCCCAGCACATAATGGGGCTCCTATTTCAAAATTATACATCGATGATTTTGTAGAGTTAGATAAAAAAATTCTTGAAGATAAACACACAGTTGGTCAATTGAATCATTTCTATTTGAGCAAAGAACCATATGCAAATAAATTAGTTCGAGTAACTTATAATAGAGCTTCATTTATATATATGATCGAGTAAAAACAAAAAGGAGTAGAAGACTTATGACAAATTATGAAAACAAAATAATAGGATTTAAAACGCAACCATTCTATCTAAAAGATGAAGATATAAAGTGGGTTATAGACACTTTTAACGACATGAATATTGATGAAAAAATAGGCCAATTGTTTTGCCTTATAGCACATCCAGATGAAAAATATCTCAACTATCTTGTTCAAGAATCGAAAGTTGGTGGAGTGCTTGTAAGGCCGATGTTTAACCATGAAATTATTGGAATTGTTAGATTTTTACAAACTAACTCTAAAATACCTCTTCTTATTGCGGGCAATCTTGAGGCGGGTGGAGATGGAGTTTCGTTGGAAGGCACTAATTTTGGATGTCCTTTAGCTGTTGCCGCAACAGATGATGTTGAAATGGCTTATAGGCTGGGAGTTGTGTGTGGCAGAGAAGCAAAGGCATTAGGCCTGAACTGGGCGTTTGCGCCTGTTGTAGATATAGATTTTAATTTTAGAAATCCCATAACTAATACAAGGACATTTGGCTCTGACCCAGAAAGAGTAGCTGAAATGGGTTGTGCTTTTATTAAAGCTGTTCAACAGCAGGGCCTTGCAGCAACAGCAAAACATTTTCCAGGTGACGGTGTTGACGAAAGAGACCAGCATCTTGTTACTTCTATTAATACTCTTTCCTGTGAAGATTGGGATGCTACTTTTGGCATGGTTTATAAAAAATGCATTCAGACTGGTGTTATGAGTATAATGGTGGGGCATATATCTTTGCCGGCTTATTCAAAAGTTCTGAATCCTGATCTAAAAGATGAAGATATTCTTCCTGCTTCACTTTCGCCAGAAATTGTCACAGGGCTTCTAAAAGAAAAGCTGGGATTCAAAGGATTGGTTGTTACAGATGCATCTACCATGGCAGGTATGATGATTCCTATGGGGAGAGAAAGAGCTGTACCGCAGGCAATTGCTGCTGGGTGTGATATGTTTTTATTCGCATTTAACATTGAGGAAGATTTTAAATACATGAAGCAGGGACTTGAAAGTGGGATATTGACAGAAGAAAGACTGAATGATGCGGTCCTGAAAATTCTTGCTTTCAAAGCGGCGCTGGGATTGCACAAAAATAGAGAATGGCTTATACCTGATATTAAAAATGTAAAAAAGGTTGTAAAATGCAAAGAACATCTTGAATGGGCTAAAGAATGTGCAGACAGATCTATTACTCTTGTTAAAGAAGAAAAGGGTGTATTGCCAATAAGCCCTGAAAAAATTAAAAATATTCTACTATACAGCATTGATAATGATAGTAATGTGCTAAATTTCTTTAATATGGAGGTGAAAAATCAACCTAAAAAGCCGTATGAAAGATTCAAAAGAATGCTCGAAAAAGAAGGATTTAATGTTGAGGTTTTTGAACCGAGAAATACAATTGAAGGTGAAAACCAGTCTTATGAAGAATTTGTAAATAAATATAATTTAATAATATATCTTGTTAATCTTGCCACAAAGAGTAATCAAACAGTGGTAAGGATTGAATGGGCACAGCCAAGGGGAGCAAATGTACCAGTTTTCATTAACAAGATTCCAACAATATTTATTTCACTGGCAAATCCTTATCATCTTCTGGATGTTCCAAGAGTTAAAACCTACATTAATGCTTATGGAAGTTCGGATATTATTTTAGAAGCTTTGTTAGACAAGCTTATGGGAAGATCTGAATTTAAAGGTAAGAGTCCTGTTGATCCATTCTGTGGCAAATGGGATGCGAGGTTGTAAAAATGATTATAAAGGGTGTTATCTTTGATCTTGATGGTGTGATTGTAAGTACTGATAGCTTACATTATCTAGCATGGAAAAAGATCGCGGATAAGGAAGGCATATATTTTGATGAGGAAATAAACCACAGACTACGTGGTGTTTCAAGGATAGAGAGTTTAAACATTTTACTTGAAAAAGCAAACAGGGTTTATACCGAAGAAGAAAAAATGAGGCTTGCCGATGAGAAAAATAACTATTATATAGAGCTTTTAAAGAATTTAACACCTAATGATGTACTCCCGGGGATAATAAAAGTTTTAAAGGTTTTGAAAGAAAAAGGAATTAAAATTGCAATTGGTTCTTCGAGTAAAAATGCAAAGGTGATTTTGGAGAGGATAGGTCTTTTGAATAGCTTTGATGCTATTTCTGATGGAAATGATATAACACGTTCAAAGCCTTTTCCGGATGTTTTTTTGGTTACAGCACAGAAACTGTGGCTGAAGCCAGAGCACTGTCTTGTTGTTGAGGATGCTGTTGCAGGAATAAAGGCAGCAAAAGCAGCTGGTATGTTTGCAGCTGCCATTGGTGATGCTAAAAAAAGTGTAGAAGCGGATTTTATTCTGGATAGTATCGAAGATTTACTAAGGTATGTATAAGACCATTTGAATTTCAAAAAGAGGTGTATATCAACATGTTTGTAAATCATGTGGTCTCAGAAGGAATATATCATATTGAAGATCCAAATGGATTTGGCGGAGTATGCGCAACTTTAATAATAGGAAAAGAAAAAGCGCTATTGTTTGATACTTGCTATGGCTTATTTAATTTGAAAGAACATATAAGATCAATTACTGACCTTCCTGTCATAGTTGTCTGCAGTCATGGACATTTTGATCATGTTGGTGGTAGTTATCAATTTGATCAGATTTACATCCACCAAGAAGATGTTGTCCTTGCTCAATCACATACTTCAATTGATAAGAAACGACTTGCAATATCCCAGGCAAAAGAAAAGGGATTATTTTTAGAGGATTATGATTTGGATAAATTTTTGAATAGCAAATTACCAACTTTAAACGTTATAGAAGAAGAAATATGTTTTGACCTCGGGGATAGAAGAATTAAAGTAATTCATTTACCTGGGCACACAAAAGGTTCTATAGGAATTATTGATGAAAAAAGTCGAATATTATTTGCTGGAGACGCTGTTTCACCATTTATATGGATATTTGGTGAAGAAGCAACCAAATTAAGTGAATATATAGAAACTCTTAAAAAACTAAAAGAATTTGATTTTTACATTTTTTACATTGCACATAGCATTTACCCTTTTCCCAAAAATAAAATTGATAAATTGTTGCATTGTGCAGAAAATGTAGATATATCCAAAAGTGTTTACTTTAGTGTGCCTTTTATTCCTGAAAAACAGCTTTTGATGTATTCAGAAGGTGAAGGGGATATTGGGAACCCAGACTATTGTGCTATAGTTTACGAACCCGAAAAGTTTGCATAGGGAATTTACAAAATTTTTAAAGTTTATTTGTTATAGAACAATTTTGAATTTGGAGTTTACAAACATCCAAAAATCCAGAAAGGTGGATTTTTTGAATGAAAGTTAACAAAATTCCGGCTCTGATAGAAGTGCTGGAATGCCTGCCAGAGATTTTACAAGAAGACATCAACATAGCTGTAGCAGACCTGGAAAAAATAGTTGCTGTGCACCAAGGTAACAGGGTAAGAAGCGAAAACGCGGTTGTTGGCGAAAAACTGACTTTGGATGATTTTCTAAAAGGAATTCTAAAAGAAAAGAAGCAAGTATGTCATATAAGCAAAACAAGCTATTTTAACGTGCCTACAAAAACCATTATAACGCCGGTGATAGATGAGAATGGAGAGTCATGCGGTGTGATATTTGTTACAAGGGATGTAGAACGTCAGTCAAAGGTAGAGGATATTTCTGTCAATGTCTTCCAGTCTTTCGAACAAATAAATGCTGCTATTCAGGAGATGGCTTCAGAAGCGAATGTACTTGCTAACTATTTAAGTGAGATTACTGATTATGTAGTTGAAACAGTAAATAAACTTGGAGAAGTAAGTAAGATTATTTTGGAGATAAAAGAAATTGTTTCAGAATCTAATCTTCTTGCCTTGAACATTAAAATAGAAGCAGCAAAGATGGCTGATATTGGTAAGGGAGTTGCCATTGTTGCTGGCGAGATGGATAAACTTTCGAGAAAATGCAAAGAATTTGCCCAGAACACGAGAGCTCTTTTGCTTAATATGCAATGTGCTTTGAAGACAGTCAAAGAAAGAATTTCAAACATCAGAGGTATTGCAGAGAATCAGGCTGCGTTAAATGAAGAAATAGCTGCTTCTGTTGAACAGCTTTTAATAGAAGTAAAGGAACTTTCTGAAATAGCAAAATTATCTTAAATTGCACTATTTTTTAATTTATATCAAGTCTTTTCAATTTGAGAGAAACTAATTTAATTGGGTGTTTTAAGAAATGTGCACTACCAAAATGAGTTTCTAGTAGTCAATATTTATTGATAGTCAAATATACTTGAGATATAAATTTTTAATGAATTTAATAATTATATAGCCATTTACAAAATAGGTGGTTATTGAAGGTAAGAGATGCCACTATAAACAGGAAATACAATTAAAATATAAAAAGAAGAGAATGATTGAAACCATATATTATCAATGATAACAAAAGTATTCAGGAGCAAATATATGACAAAGATTGAAAAGTTCAAAAAAGACAATAGTATCCTAAACCTTCTAAACTTCTTGATTTTAGAAGGTTAAGTAAAAAACAAAACCATAAATTTTTTGTAAAAAATAGATTCAAGAAAATAGTGGTTTTAAGCGATAAGTTTTTTGAGTTTGTTAAGCTTTTTGATAGTCAATTTAGAGCAATAGAGTTTGATATTGTGAGCGAGGATAAATAAGAGCGAAAAAGTAATGGCAGAGAGCAAGAAATCAGAGAAAATAGAAATATGGTCATAAGTGCAGATGGTATCAGAACCCATGTAGGATTTTAGGTGGTAAATAGTCTGCTCCACGGTAACACGTTTGTGGTAGAGGTCTAAAAACTCTTGAGAATTTCTGTTTATACCTGGGAAAGAGCGAAAATCGTCAGGGTAAGTGTAAACTATTGCCCCTGATTTAGAGGTAGTACATGGGTGAGGGCAAGAGCAGACACGTTTGCCGTCTTTGTAAGAAGACATAGGGCAAGTCCATTTAAGGCGCAAAGAGCGATTTTTACCCTGACATTTGCCTTCGGGTTTAAAAGGTTTGTTGAACTTTTTGCAGATAGGGATACCATCTTCAGAAATAACGATATTGGGGTCTAAAGTAGGTGTAGTATTTTTAGAAGCTCTTGTATTTAGTGGAATAACGATTTTGGAGAAGTTAAAGGTATTTTTTAAAGTGGAGTATATGTTGTGGGAATCCAAAGCACTGTCAGCGATGAAAGTAGAGAAATTTTTGGGGATGTAGGAGAATAAGGTTTCGAGCGAAGGAATTAAACCTTTAGAGTCGGAGATAGCTTTTGCTTCTTTAGGGTCAGAGGAAGAGGAATCATAGTTAAACAGAGGTACCAAAGCTAAAGGGATACCGATAGCGTTGGTAATGACAGCAAATTTCAAAGCCCAGCAGAAATGGCCATTTGTGAACATAAGACGGATATTGGAATTGGCAGCAGCAGTTTTGGGCAGAGAAGAATAAACAAGAGAGTAGACTTTTTCAGAGGGAAGTTCAGGGTTAGCTTTTGAGGTATTTTTCAGCAGTAGATGAATGAATTTAGGATTGTTTTCACGAACCTTTGGGACAATACCTGTTGTGTCGAAGATTAAGATTGAAGAATCTTGAGGGCATTGTTGGATGGAAATATTATGTGCATGGATAGAGATATTTTGAAAAAGTTTATGGATTTCACTTGCAAATATTTTTCTAAAGCGAGAGAGAGTAGAGATAGAAGGGACATTGCCATGAAGATTACAAAATGAGCGAAGTTCGAATGAGTTGAGTAAGACAGCACGAAGCTGAGTTAAAATATTGAGTTTGAGCAATTTTTGGACGAGGAAGCAACAAAGCATAGATTCTAAAGAGAAGTATCTATGCTTACCGAAATATTTGTAGTAGGCATTGTAGAAAGAAGAAGGTATATAATGTGACAAGTCAATGAATTTATTGAACAAGCCCAAGAGGCTTTCAGGCTTGTAGAGAGCCGAAGCCTTTAGGTGGGAGAATAGGTCTATGAAAGAAAGTTGTTTAGGTTTGGTGTTGAACATTTTGGAACCCTCCTCATAGTAGAAAATTTGTTTTATATAATCATATTTTACTACAATTATGAGGAGGGTGACCAGTCTTTTTTGATTCTATGTAAAGCTTGATAACGCTCATCTTGAGCGTTTTTGCAAAAGGCTATAAAAAATTATATGATATAAGGAGGGAAAAGGAGTATGAAAAGATTTATCAGTGTTGTTCTTTGCGTTATGTTAGTTTTTTCAATCACTTTTTTCTCTGTAAAAAAAGTTGCTTTGTCTTCAGAGAAAGATAGTGAAATTGGTGTTGTAACCACTGAAGTGTTTGCAAAAATTTCGACTGGCGGAGTAATTGGCTATAAGTATAATGGGATAAATACATTTTTAGGTATTCCCTATGCAACTGCGAAACGCTTTGAAATGCCTAAAAGAGTATCTTCGTGGCAGGGATATCGCACGTGTTTTGTTTATGGAGAAGTTTGTCCGCAGGGTTTAAAAACAATGAACAAATTTGACATAATGTGTTACAGCAATGCAGCTATTGAAAATGAAGAAAGCTGTTTAACTGTAAATGTATGGACGCCCAGTATGGACCCTAAAGCAAAGAAACCTGTGATTGTCTGGCTTCACGGAGGTGGATTTACCACAGGAAGTGCACATGAGTATAAGTTTTATGAAGGGACGAATCTTGCAAAGTTTGGCGACATAGTTTTTGTTAGTGTAAATCATCGATTAAATGTTTTGGGTTTTCTTGATTTGTCTGCCTATGGAGAAAAGTACAAATACTCTGGAAATGCTGGCATGGCTGATATTATAAGTGCGCTTCAATGGGTACGCGAAAATATTTCGGTATTTGGTGGTGACCCAAATAATGTAACCATTGTAGGTCAATCAGGTGGGGGTAGCAAGGTGACAACCCTGATGGGAATGCCTGCTGCAAAGGGGTTGTTTCATAAAGCTGTTGTAATGTCAGGAGGTTCTGCAAAAGCAACTCGAACAAAAGCTCAAGCACAGGCAGAAACCAAGAAGTTATTGGAGATTTTGAAGATCAGCGAAAAAGAGGTTGATAAGCTTCAGACAATACCATATGATGAACTTTATGCTGCTGCCCAAAAGGCTGGGATTATGTTTGGACCAGTGGTAGACGGAGATTATTATCCTGATGGCACATTTAAAATGTCCAAGAATATTCCTCTGATGTGTGGTAATGTTATGGGTGAATTTAACACAAATTTAACAGGGCTGCTTCTGGGAGATTTTCCAACACCTGAAGCATGGCAAAAGAGTAATATTTCAAAGATAAGCGACGAAGAAGCTAAAAAACTTTATAAAGAAAAGTACGGAGATAAAGCGGAAGCTATTATACAAGCGTTTAAAAAAGCTTATCCAGGGCACAAACTTGTAGAAGGATTGTTCCTCAATGACAGATATGGATTTTTCAGTACTTTAAGTATAGCTGATGCAATGGTCAGCTATGGTGGGAAAGTATATAACTATGTTGTAGCATATAATTACCCATTATTTGGTGGAATTGTAGCTGTTCACACAATGAATGATGTTCCATTTTTCTTCTACAATTTAGATAAAGTTCCTGCTTGGATAGCTGGAGATGAAAAAACTGCATATAAAGTTGCAAAAGAAATGGCTACTGCATTAGTGAACTTCGCACGTTACGGAAATCCAAGTCAAAGTGGTTTGCCGTGGCCTAATTATACAATAAAAAACCACGCTACTATGATTTTTGACAAAACAAGTGGTGTCAAATATGATTTTGATAGAGAATTATTTAATTTAATACATGCTGCTATGCAGAACAAATAATATTGATACATTTATGCTCTTAAACATTCCTAATTTGCAACAAAAGAAGAGGCTGTCCAAAAACAATAATTTTTAATAACTAGAATCGAGTATTTGATGTCATTAAATGCTAATATTGAACTATATAGCAAACAAAAAGAGGGTTGGAGCAGGTTGGCTCCAGCCCTCTATTAATATCTTAGCTAATTTTTCGAGAGTATAGATTATTTTTGTGCAAAGTATATAGATCTCTTTCTTAATAAGAATAAGAATATAAACAAAAATATCCAAGAGCATTCCTATAATGAACGAAAATGAAGTGAACTTAGTGTAAAATATTTATAGGGCTTGAGATGGAAAAAGAGCTCCCTCCTCTTGGTAAAAAAGAGAGAATGATATAAAATAATAGGTGAAAAAAGAAGAACCAAAAGGAAAAACAAACCAAAGGAGGGAGCAAAATGATTACTAATATTATAGCAAAAATAGAGGAACTTTTAAATAGATTTGAAGAAGGCATAGTAGGGATAGTAAATGGGGAGAAAGACATAGCAAGATATACTATGGAATTGAAGGAGAAGATGGATGAGATAGGGAAAGAGATGATAAAAGAGGCGTGCAGATTTGTAGATGAGATTGTAAGGAATGAAAAGAAGAGGAAGGAGAGATATGAGGTTGTAAGGAAAGACAAGAGGAGCATAAAGACAATATTTGGAGATGTGGAATATATAAGGACGTACTACAAGAATAAAGAAGATGGAGGGTATGTATATTTAGCGGATGAAATTTTGGGGATAGAGAAATACCAAAGGATAGACAACGCAGTCAAAGCGGCAATAATTGAGAAGGTAGTAGATATGTCATATGACAAAGCAGCGAAAGAAGTATTAGGAGAAGAGAGAGTTAGCAGACAAAGTGTAATGAATATTTTAAGAGGGATAGAGGCGGCTCAGTTAGACAGGATTGGGCACGATAAAAAAGATGTGGCAAACAGTAAAAATGTGGTAAAAGAACTTTATATAGAAGCAGATGAAGATCATATTTCGTTACAAAACGGAGAGGGGAAGATAGCGAAGCTTGCGTACATAAATGAGGGATATAAGGAAGAAAAGGGGGTTGTTAAGAGGAAGAAATTAAAAGAAGTGCATTATTTTAGTAGCATTAAAGAGAAACCAGAAGATTTTTGGTCAAAAGTAAGTGAATATATAGAAGAGCACTATGAAACAGACAAGATAGAGAAGATATATTTGTTAGGGGATGGAGCAGCATGGATAAAGGAAGGGCTTGAATGGATACCGAGGGCAGAATTTGTATTGGACAGGTTTCATCTAATGAGAGAGGTGATAAAGATAAGTAGGGGGAATAAGAAGATATTTGCTGGGATAATAGAAGCATTGAGGGATAAGGATAGAGATAAGTTTGAGAAAGTGGTAGCTGAAGCGATGGAGAAAGTGGGGGCAGATGAGAAAGCGAAGAAGAGGATAAGGGATAGCAGGAGGTATATAGCCAATCACTGGGATAATATAGTATTAGAGTTAGATAATAGAATCATAAAAGGATGTAGGAGACTTGTCAAGAATTTTGTGTTTCCAATTTATAACGCAAGTTGTAAAGTTGGGTTATGTTATTGATGCATTTTCTAATACTGGGAACTCCATTTTTCCATTTTGTACGGCGTAAGTTCTCTCGCTGTAAGTAAATATTAATTTCTAAGACTTCAACAGACTGAAAGTATCCACCTGAATTTACTTCTTGCCTTTTCAATCATGCTGTTTACACTTTCAACGCGTTTGTGGTATAGATATGCTTTCTTAATTCCTCGGGGTATTTCATATGGGCAAGATAAAACTCTGCTTTTTCTGATATTGCTTTAATAAATCGAGGATATTTTGCAAGGTATTCATCACAAAGTTCTTTAAATTTCAATACAGCTTCATCGAAATCAGGAGAAGAGATTTTGATTTTGTCCAAGCTCTTGTTAAAAGCTGAAGCATCCTCTTTTGTCATATGTTTTCTGACATTACGTTGGAGGTGGACAAAACACAGTTGATGGTCAGCAAGAGGGTAAGCAAGTTTGACAGCATCTATAATACCTGGGAAGTCATCGCTTATAACAATTAAAACTTCTTTAAGACCTCTTGTAATTAAGTCGTCAAAAACTTTCATCCAATCAGCCTTGTTTTCTTTGCCGAAGAAAGTGTAGATACCAAAAATATCTTTTTTACCTTCTAGATCGATACCAAGGACAACATAGCAAGTAGCTTGTTTAACTTTAGAATTGTCCTTAACTTCACAGTGATAACCGTCGATGATAAGAGCAAAAGTAGATGTTAGCAATTTTTTTGTTTGAATGACTGAAGTTCATTTTTGAAGTCTTCTTTGATTTTCAGGATTTCGTTTTTGGAATAGGAAGATTTAAATTTTTCAAAGTTTGAACAAGGGAAGGCTCAAGTATAATCATTAAAATATTTGTGACATGAAAAAAGTCGGTGTACGAAATATCAACTCTTTTTTAGCGAAAAGAAGAGGATAGAAGGTTGAAAAATCTGAGGGCGTGTGCGTGATACAGAGATTTCAAGACGTTAGGCAGGTGTTGCAAGTTTTCTATCATAAAAATCATTGCCTTTGTCATTGTCATTTTTAGCAAGGTAGACTGCTCTTTCTGATAACATAAAGCAATCGAGGAAGTTTCCTAAAAGTTGCTTTAAAACTGGACGAGTTGGATCGTCCGTGGCGTAGTACATATTTAGCACTTGTTCGATAGCCATATTCTTAGCGGTTTCAAAAATTAAATTTTCTCCATAATCATAGGCTACCTTTGATGATTATTTCAATACTAATTATATAGTGGACACAATTTTATTTTAACACCCTTTGATAAAGCAAAGATCAGAAGAAGGAGCAGGAGGTATACTAAATGTAATGAAAATAAAGGGGCAAAAAAAATTCATTACATATGAGGAAAATTTAAAATTTATTGGTATTAGCAAATGATATAGTGACAAAATTGAGGTCAATATTTTGTCAATTGCAGTCCTTCCAAGCTTTTTTAGTTTCAAGCTGACAAAGTCAAAATTAATGGAGGAAAAAATGATTTACACAAAAGATTATTTTGAAAATATGGCACAAAAATGGGATGAGATAGTGAAACATAATAAGGATAAGATTGAAGCTATTTTGGATATGATAGGAATTAAAGAAGGTTCATGTGTGCTTGATGTGGGCTGTGGCACAGGAGTTTTGGTTGAGTATCTCCAAAAACGGACAGGTCAAAAAGGAAAGATTTTTTGTGTTGATATATCAGAAAAGATGATTGAAATAGCAAAAAGTAAGTATAAAAATTTCAGCAATGTAACTTTTATAAATGATGATGTCAATAATTTAAAGTTTAAGGATTATTTTGATTTTATTATCTGTTATTCTGTATTTCCTCATTTTGAAGATAAAAGAAAAACACTTTTACATCTTACCAGTATGCTCAAAAAAGGTGGGTATCTTGCGATTGCTCATTCTCAGTCAAGAAAAGCAATAAATGATCTTCACAAGAATTTAGCATATCCTATTAATACCCACCTGCTACCGGGCATAAATTATTTTAAATTACTTTCGAGCAAAAAGTTAGCTATCCTCAAATCTGTAGATGACAGCGATAAATACGTGGTGATTTTCAAGAAAATATAATTTTCTATATTTTGAATGTTATCACAAACTCAGCACCTTCACCTTTTATGCTTGATACATTGATTTTACCGCTGTGCATCTGAACTATTTCTTTTGCTATTGACAAACCAAGTCCACCTATTCCTTTTTTTGCACTTTTGCTATAAAATCTATTGAAAATATAAGGCAAATCTGCTTCATCAATACCTTCCCCATCATCTTTGATTGATACTTTGATATAGTCATTTTCTTTTTCAGCTTTTATATAAACGTTTCCTGTGTCGTTTGTATGATTGACAGCATTGATAATAATGTTGCTAAAAGCCCTTTTTAGAAGTTTGCTATCAGCTTTTGTTACGATATCATCTTCAAAAAGCCAAAACTTTCTATTTCCTTTTATAATGTTTACTTCGCTGATAATTTCATTAAAAAGGCTTTTTAAGTTTATAGGTTGTATATTCAACTGTATAGTACCAGATTGTAGTTTTGATAGTTCAAGAATTTCATTTATAAGATTATTTAAGTGGTCGGCCTCAATCATGATTGAGTAGGAATATTCTTTAATTTGGTCTTTGTTTAATATGTCATCATATATTGCTTCAGCATAACTTTTTATGATGCTCAGTGGAGTTCTCAATTCATGAGTTGTATTTGCTATAAAGTCCCTCCTTAGCTTTTCAGTTTTAGAAAGATTTTGAGCCATATATGTGATTGTTTTTGCAAGCTCACCAATTTCATCTTTGTTTTTAACATCAATTTTAACGTTATAATCTCCCTTTGCTATAGCTTTGGCAGCATCAATGATTTTAAGAATGGGTTTTGTAAATAAACTGCTAAGCGCATATGCACCAATGATTGATGCCAAAAGAGCAGCGATAAAAAGGATAAAGATTTGATTTTTGACATTTCTCACGTCATTTTGTATGTCATGCAAAGGTGTATGAATAAATATTGCCGCTATGATCTTATTATTGTTAATTATAGGCATTCCTAAGGTGATTAATGTACTTCCTTGAAATGTTTTTTGGTCTGTCCGGTTGATAGTTTTTCCTGATAAAACATCTAAAATTGTTTGTCTTTCAATATTCCTTGTTCTTCCAAACATGAACCTACCATGAGATTCTATCAAACTGCCGTTTGAATCATATATTGATACCCTGCCATTTATAATATTAGCTATATTATTTGCTTCACTTGAATAATCAAGGTTATTCTTGAATTTATTAGAAATGTCTTTTGCATATTGAATCATTTTATTTTTTAGATTAGCTTTAAAACCGCTTGTTATAATATTACCTTGTAGAAAAAAATTCAAACCTAACATACAAAATAGCAAAATAGTAGTATAAATCAATAGTTTAAAACTTATCCTTCTCATTTTTCCACCTCAAACTTATATCCATAACCTCTTACTGTTTTAATGTAATCTCTGAGATCTCCGAGCTTCTCTCTGAGGTTTTTAATATGTGTATCCACAGTTCTAAGATCCCCATAATATTCATAACCCCATACGCTATTTAAAATCAGCTCTCTTGAAAGGGCAATGTTTTGCCTTTCATATAGGTACAATAAAAGCTCATATTCTTTTTGAGTAAGATTTATTTTTTGACCTTTTACATATACTTCTCTTGCTGCTTTGTCGATGAACAAAATGTCATTTGAACTGGGCTTTTTAGTCCTCTTTAAAATTGCCTTTACACGTGCAACAATTTCCTTAGGACTGACAGGTTTTACAACGTAATCATCAGCACCAAGTTCAAATCCAAATATCTTATCGTCGTCTTCGCCGCGTGCTGTTAGCATTATAACTGGCGTATCATCCTTTTTCCTTATTTCTCTCAACACACTCCAGCCATCTTTTTGGGGTAGCATCACATCTAAGATTACAACAGAGTACATTGAAGGTTGAAATTTTTCGATTGCTTCGTTTCCGTCCGATGCTTCTTCTACTTCAAACCCTTCTTTTTCAAGATACAACTTTATTACTTTTCTGAGTTTTTCTTCGTCCTCAACCAGCAATATCTTCAACCTATAACTCACTCCTTGTGAATTTTAGATGTGAACAACCATGATTCCTTAAATAAATTTTACCAAAGATTTAAGAAAAAATCTCCATTTTCAAAAGACAATTTATTTAAAAAGATTTTTCTTCACAAAAACTCCACAATTTCTTCACATCAGTTTCACAAAATACCTTTATATTTAAACTTGCAAAACAAAATTTTAGTTTTTGGGAGGTTGATTTAAATGAAAAGAAGAATAGGTTTTGTGGTAGCGGTGGCTTTATTAGTGCTTGTCCTGAACTTAGCTGCTTTTGCCGCAACAAGTGTTTCAAACACCAATCCAGCATCAGCAACTAATACCACAGTTTTGCACATGGCAAGGGGATATGGTGCTCAGTTTATGGCATCAATTGTAGCAAAGCTGACAGGTCTTGCAGTTGATGAAGTTGTAAAATTGAGGTCACAAGGTCAGACTTTCTACCAGATAGCTTTGTCAAAAGGTGTAACAGCTGAGAAGTTTAAGGATGCTGTATATCAGGAAAAAGCTGCTTTAGTTGACCAAAAAGTAAAAGATGGCGTTATTACAAAAGAACTGGCAGATGCAATAAAAGCACAGATGAAAGCACGAATTGACAGCTGCAACGGACAGGGCTACGCAAACAGACCACAAACTGGGTATGGAATATTCAGTAGCGGAAATGGGCAAAAGCAGGGTATTGGGCAAGGTAGAGGTATTGGCTACGGCAGAGGTATGAGAGGTTTTGTAAATGGAAATTCTTCGAATCAATCAAAATAAGTAAGTAGACATTTGGGCTTAGCAGGGTATTTTTGCCCTGCTAAGCCTATTTTTTTATAAACAATTTTAACCAGTTTATAATAATCTTCTTAGGTTATTGAGTAAAAAATATAACCATATGAGATAAATATAGTAACGGAAGAAAAAATTCCCCCTTTGTGATATAATTTTAATTTGTAAAAACTACTCCAACTCACAAGGGGGATATTTTTTTATTTCTCCTATGGATATTTTTACTTACAATGGTTATATCTTTTATTCAACAACTTCTTAACTTTTTTTAAAAATCGAGGATAAACCATAATCGCATTAAGATCATTTGTTTTAGGGTTTAAAACAAATAAGTAATTTTCTCCATAGCCTATTTTTGCAATAAGCATATCATTATTTACTGAATATATAAGATTTTGTCCTGACTCAAAGTTTTTTGTTTCAATAATTGTATCATTGTTAAAAAACTCCACTTCATTTAAAATCTCATTTGATGAAATTGAAATTGGTAATTCAATAAAAGAAAGTTGGTTAGATTCAATATAATGTTTTATAAAGTATTTACTCGGTATTCCTCCAATTGCATGAGGGTAAAAAGGAATGTACATAATAAAGTGTTTATCTTTTTCTTTGTATATTGGAGGTATTTTTTCTAACGGGAATGGTAAAGAACCAATATAAGAGCTCTTTTTAGTCTCCAGATTGTATGAAATAATATCAGTTTTTTTAATTATGAAATTTTCTTTATAGTATATGATTGAATAGGATTTGCTGTTTGCATAATATGGATTATAAATACGTGCTTTAATTGGGAAATCTAATGTTTCACAATACTCAGCTTTATCTACTATGTATTTAGTAAACTTAAATTTTCCATTGACTAAATTCTGAATTAATTCTTCACAGGGTATAATTATAATAGTTTCTGTTGAGTTTACAAAATATTGCTTTTTTGCATAGAAAAATACTCTTTTATCAAATGAACATATTTGTCCAGTTTTGATTAATATATTTTTTTTGCCATTAATGCTTACAACGGACATGTCTAATAATTCATAAATGTAGTGCTCATCTATAATGTAAGGATCGATAAAAATCTGTTGTTTTCCTATGATGTCAAAAACTAAAGCAATTTTATTTTTAAAATGATCAATATTTGGAGTTATTACCATAATATATCTATTATTTATAGCACATACATGGATGGGTATGTGGTTTATTAAATTTGCATTCTCTTCACAATAATCTAAAGTATATCTGTAAACTATTTTTTCTTCATTCTTAATTAAATCAATTTGAAATATTTTCAATTCGACTAAATTTGATGAGATGGCTTTTACTGAATAACCAAGCAAGCTTAATTTTTCTTCATCAAAATAAATTATTTCTGAAATTTCGTTTTTTATGATATGAGTAAAAGTCGCTTTAATATTGTTATTTTCTAATGCCACAATTATAATTGATTGTATATTATAGGTATCATAACAATCGCTAATGGTAAATAACACGTAACTATTACTCTGATAAATGACACTTACATTATTAATGTTTTTTGCTAATAATGAAGAAACATCAAAATTAGTAGGATTTCCAAAAATATTAAATAATTCATTTAAATTGTATATCATAATTTTAGACATATTGCTATGCTCACTCCATTCCTTATTTTGTTTTCAACATAAGACATAGGGTTGTTGTAGTTTTAATTACAACAACCCTACTAAGTTATCTTACGGGAAGAAAATATGACATGGTAATTTATATACAAAGCTTGATGTTATATATTTATAAACATGATAATGATAAAAATAAATAGAGCTATAACCATCTTTATCAGGTCCTCTTACAAAACCACTAAAAGGAAATGAATTTGCCACATTTTGTGCAAGTGTATAAGCTAAACTTTTATTTTTGCAAAAGACATCAAGATCAAAATTATATACTCTTGTAAATGCCGTTGGATAGTCTATTGTTGGACCGATATAAAGAATACCATTTTTTATTGCTGCTTTATAATATTCATATTTGTTATTTTTGACGTTTTCAATTACTTCACTTGCCTCTACGTATTTCTCTCCAAATAATTCAATTACTTTACCAATTAGCAAAAGAGAAGCTATTAAAGCTTCTGCGAGACCCAAGGCTATTGGGATAGCAATGGCAAACTGTGCCGTAACAGTATCAGAATCACCAATATTATACTCTTCCTTTGTTTTTTCATCAATCAGTTTTGCTTTCAAATTCTCACCATCAAAGTATTCTACTTTTACAGAAAAGTTTCTTTCTTCATTTAGACTTAAATTGTCCAAACTTTTATCAAACTTTTTAGTTTTAGTTGGCTTGACTTTTAATTTTATCTCATTTGTATCTTTATCAAGTGTAGCAATATATTTATATCCTTCATACTCAGCTTCTGCTCTTTTAATTTTTTTGTCAACATCATAGACCTCTATTTTATCTTTCCAAACATCATATCTTGGCTTTGCAAAGCTGACAGAATTGATAGGAAAATTTGAATCTCACAAGACCAAAGCCAAATATATTATCTTTACCTTTTTCACCGAGGTCTTCAGAAAGTTTTGTCAGCACATTATAAATTTTGTCTTTATTAATACCATATTTAGGATTTAGGTTCCACTTTTCTGGTTTGCTTAAGATAAGAGCGATAATTGCTGTCAGGTGTGCAGCAGCAACAGAGTTTCCACTTGAGAGTTTGTAACTATTGTTTATGGCTGTGGACAAAATATTTTCACCATAAGAGCAAAAATCAATTTTGCCTTGAGAAGAAAACTGCGATATTTGGTTTTTGCAGTTGACAGAAGCAACAGATATAACTTCGGGGTATGATGCAGGAAAGCCTGCTTTTGAACCAAATGAATTTCTTGCCGAGGCAACAATGATTATTCCATGTTTTGCTACTTTTATAACAGCTTTTCTGAGTTTTGGATTATCAGATGAAGTAGAAAAACTCATGTTTACAATGTTAATCTTGTTTTTTATACAAAATTCAAGAGCACGTACAACGAGGTCAACTTTTCCTTCAAGTTTTTTATTTAAGATTTTTAAGATGAAGATTTCAGCTTCAGGTGCAATGCCGACAATACCAAAGTTATTATTTTGAGCTGCAACAATACCAGTGATAAAATTTCATGTCCTGTTTCATCTAAAGCGGGTTTGTTTGGCTGAATAAAGTTAATAGCTTTGATAATTATTTGCACCTTTTAAATCAGGATGGTTTAGGTCAATACCAGAATCCAGAATAGCAATTTTAACCTTTTTTCCTCTGGTAAGTTTCCATATTTTTGTGATACCAAGTTTTTTGTAGCTCCATGGAACAATTTGCTTTTTAAAGGCTTGTTGAGGTTTTTGGGTAGAAGGATTATTACTCATGTAGAGATTAGCAGCAAGTATTGATGATAATATTGCAAAGATAGCACCTGACAGTAAAAAAAGCTTTTTATGTTTGTGCAACAACTTAGAACCTCCCGGTAGAATAAATAGGATTAAAGTATTTAAGAAGTGTTTAGTATAATGATAGTCATCAACTCCTTTCAATGGATAAAATAGCTATAAATACTTATATCAAAAAAAAAAACGCAATAGGCAGATTAAATAAATTTTATTTTCTTAACATGAAGAGTTTAAACAAATGGAGTTGTTTAAAGAACCTAGAAAAACAATTTCACTGTAACTTTTTTGATAAAACTTAAATAGCCTACAATCCGTTTTTTCATGGGATTGTAGACTAAGTTAATTTCAACTTTTTGCAAAAGTCAGGTTAAAAATAAATCTAATTTTTCACACAGTGTAAAGATATTTACGACAGCTAAAAAATGTGCGAAAATAATTAGGGAAAAACTTATAAATAAATATTGATAAGTTTCGCACGATTTGTGCTTGGATTGAGATTATAGGATGAAATCAGAAATTTAAAAATAGTATAATTAAGTAAGATTAAAAGTCTACAGTTGGAGGCCTTCTATGTTGAATACAAAAGAATATTTTAACAGTTTAGCAGATAAATGGGATGCGCTTGTAAAGCATGATATTGACAAGATAGAATTTTTGTTAGGTATTCTAAGAATTAAAAAAGGTTCATGTATTTTAGATGTGGGTTGTGGTACAGGTGTTTTGACAGAGCATTTGTTAAAAAGGGTTGGAAGTGAGGGTAAAGTTTTTGGTGTCGATTTTTCAGAAAAGATGATAGAGATAGCTAAGAGTAAGTTTAAGGATTTTCCAAATGTTGAGTTAATAGTTGAAGATGTCAATTTACTGACTTTCAAAAACTATTTTGATTACATAATCTGTTATTCGGTATTTCCACATTTTGAAGACAAAAAAGAGGTTTTAAAACAGCTGCATAAAATGCTTAAAAATGGTGGAATTCTTTTAATTGCTCATTCACAGTCAAGAAAGGCTATTAATCAACTTCACAAAAGTTTGCCTGCTCCCGTGAATAATCATTTTCTGCCCAGTGCATGCTTTATCAAAATGATTGCTAAGGGATATTTTTTAAATTTAAAAATTATCGATAATGATGAAATTTTTGCAATTGTCTTGAAAAAGAAAAATCTATAAATTATAATATACACTTGTTGAGCATCACGAAGATGCTCAACAGTTAGATTGTTATTTGGTACATACAAAAAATCTGAGAAACTCTCAATATATAAATATAAAGCATATAAACATAAAGCCCACGAAGGGTGAAGGTTTCACCTTTTGTGGGTTTTTATTATTTTATCACAAATATATACAGAGGAGGTATAAAATGATGAAAAGTAAATCTTTTAACTTGATGAGAAAAACGGTAGTAAGTTTTTCATTGATTTTAAGCGTTTTACTTCTGATTGCCTCTGCTGCACTCTCAGGTTATGCAAAACAAGAAAAGTCTTCTCAGAAGCTTATCATCACAGACCTTCTTGGCAGAAAAGTAGAGATTGAAGACAAGAAAAACAAAAGAATTGTTGCGATAGGACCTGGGGCACTCAGGCTTGTTTTGTATGTCAATGGAACAAAAAATATAGTTGGAGTTGAAAATGCAGAAAAGGCATGGGAAGAAGGTTCAAGAACATATATCATGGCATATCCTGAGCTCAAAAGACTTCCAACAATTGGCCAAGGCGGGGCAGACTCATCCCCTGATCCAGAAAAACTTATTTCTGTAAAACCAGATGTTATTTTTGCAGCAAGTTTTTTAGACAGGGCAAAGGCAGATGCTCTTCAAGCAAAAACAAAAATCCCTGTTGTTGTGCTTGATTATGGTACAAAGCTTCTTTTTGATGAGAATGTATACAAATCGCTCAGAATCATTGGAAAGATTGTAGGAAAGCAGCAGCGTGCAGAAGACCTCATAAACTATATGCAAAGGTGCAAGGCATTTTTCAATGAAAGAACCAGAAATATCCCGGCTTCTAAAAAGCCAAGGGTGTATGTTGGGGCTATCAGTTTCAAAGGCGGGCATGGATTTGAGAGCACAATGGGCAAATACTTTCCATTTTTGGCCATAAATGCAGTAAATGTTGCTGATGAGGCCAACAAAGAAGGCTGGTTCATGGTTGAAAAAGAAAAGATTTTAGAGTGGAACCCTGATATTATATTTATTGACGAGGCAAATTTGGATCTTGTAAAACAGGATTACAAGAAAAACCCTGAGTTTTATAAATCACTTTCAGCTTTCAAATATGGAAAAGTTTATGGTCAGCTTCCTTACAACTTCTATTGGACCAACATTGACACTGTTTTGGCAAACACATTCTTTATTGCAAAGGTTGTGTATCCAGACAGATTCAAAGATGTTGACCCAATCAAGCGAGCAGATGAGATTTACAAATTCTTCTTAGGAAAGCCGCTTTATACCAAGATGGCAAAGAAATTTGGAGGGTTTATGAGAATAAAGCTTGACTAAAAATTAATTATTGAAGAGGTTTTGCAAAGATGGCACAGCAAATGGAAAAACAGCAAAGGCTAAGTTTACAATATAAAAAACTAACTTTTGGGAAGCTTGTATTTTTGTGTATTGTAGCTATTTTAACCATTTTACTTTCAATCTATGCAATATCGTCAGGTTCATCAGATTTGAGTTTTTCTGATGTTTTAAAGGCTTTTTTAGGAAAAAGTGATGAAAGAACAGCTCTTATAGTCTTTGACATAAGACTTGTAAGGGTTGTTGCAGCAATTTTAGCAGGGATTGGCCTTGCAATTGGAGGAGCTGCAATTCAAAGCCTTTTTCACAACCCCTTAGCCTCTCCTTTTACTCTTGGAATTTCGCAGGGTGCTGCGTTTGGTGCTGCAATTGGAATAATTGTGCTGGGCGGCGGGGTAGCATCCTCTGCCGCCTCTGACTCTGTTACCATTTTGCATCCATCAAGGGTTGTTGCATGTGCCTTTTTAGGGTCGATGTTATCAACGGCAGTAGTGCTTGCTTTGGCACAAATAAAGAGGTTTTCACCAGAGGCAGTTGTGCTTTCTGGAGTTGCCTTGAGCTCTCTTTTTTCTGCAGCAACAACTATAATTCAGTATTTTGCATCTGATGTTAAAATTGCTGCGCTTGTGTTCTGGACATTTGGCGATATTGGAAGAGCGACATGGGATGATGTAAAGATTATGGCGGTTTTTGTAATTTTAGCATGGCTGTATTTTTTGGCAAATTCATGGAACTACAATGCAATTGCAAGCGGAGAAGATGTTGCAAAAAGCCTTGGTGTGAATGTTGAAAAAGCAAGGTTTTTTGGGATTTTAGTAAGCAGCTTTATAACATCTGTGATTGTATCCTTCTTGGGAATTATAGGTTTTATATGCTTGGTAGCGCCTCACATAGCACGAAGGTTTATAGGGAATGACCAGAGGTTTTTGACTTTGGCATCTGGTCTTGTAGGAGCGTTTTTACTTCTTCTATCAGACACAGTAGCAAGATTGATTGTATCACCAGTCGTTCTGCCAGTTGGCGCTGTGACATCTTTCCTTGGTGCACCGCTTTTTATGTATCTTTTAATCCGCGGAAAGAAGGTATGAAAAATGCTGAAGGTGGATAACCTTGAGTTTAGTTTTAAGGACTTTCAGGTCTTAAGTGGGATTTCTTTTGAAGCAAGAAGAGGAGAGTTTGTGTCAATTTTAGGAAACAACGGCGCAGGAAAATCTACACTTTTAAAATGCATAGCAAGGCTTTTAAAGCCTAAAAGTGGAGTTGTGCTAATAGACGGCAAGGACGCAAATAGTTTTTCTTTACACCAGCTTTCAAAAAATGTTGCATATGTTCCGCAAAGATACACTACAAACAGAATAACAGTGTATGAGGCAATACTTCTTGGGAGAAAGCCGCATTTTACAGGACTTATTCCTTCTTCAGAAGATTTGGAGAAGGTTGAGATGGCACTTGATATTTTTGGCTTGAAACACCTTGCTTTCAGATACTTAGATGAGATAAGCGGCGGAGAGCTTCAAAAAGTAGTGATTGCAAGAGCGTTTGTTCAAGAGCCCAAAGTCCTGCTTTTGGATGAGCCAATAAACAACCTTGACTTGAAGAATCAAATAGAGGTTTTGAAGATTTTAAAAAAGCTTTCAAGGCAAGAAGAGATTTTAGTAGTTGTAATCTTACATGACTTGAATCTGGCAATAAGGTTTTCTGATTGGTTCATCTTCATAAAAGACAGAAAGATATTTGCATCAGGTGGAAAAGAAATAATAACAGCTGATATGATTTCAAAAGTATATGGCGTAGATGTAAAAGTGGAAAAACATGGTGATGAGATTTTTGTTGTTCCAATAGTAGCTGCTATTTAAGCATAAGTTAGTTTTTAAAAGGGGAGATTTTGGACTGATGGAACTTGTAAAAATAGGAATAATTTACAGCCCGTATAAAACAAAAGAAGAGGCACCGCGGCAAGGTGCGGATTCAGAAGAAGTTTGCTATATAGAGATATTTGAAAATTATATTGATGGTTTAAAGGATATCGAAGAGGCAAAGTACTTAATAGTTTTGTACTGGGGACATCAATCAAACAGGGAGACTTTAATTACAAAGACACCCTTTTCAGATGTTCCAAAAGGTGTTTTTGCATGCAGGTCTCCCAACAGACCAAACCCTATTCTTTTTGACATTGCAGAGCTTATAGACCGCAAAGGCAATGTTCTTGTTGTAAAAGGGCTTGATGCGATAGATGGCTCGCCTGTAATTGACATAAAGCCTTATTATGAGAGAATTGATATTCCAAAAGAAGTTAGATCAAAGATTTTAGAACCTCAAGATGGGAAGGAGTTGAGGTGATGTTAGAAAAAATGACAAAAGACAGAGACCTTCTTTGGCAAAAGGCTATTCAGTTTCACGGTCATATATGCCCAGGTCTTGCAATAGGATTTAGGGCATGTGAGGCAGCAGCAAAAAAGCTTGGAGTTGAGTTTTCTTCGGATGAAGAGATAGTTTGCATTACAGAAAATGATGCATGCGGTGTTGATGCTATTCAAGTCATTTTGGGCTGTACTGCTGGCAAAGGTAATCTCATTTTCAAAGACAGGGGCAAACAGGCATTTACATTTTTCAGACGAGATACAAATCAGGGTATTAGAATTGTTTTCAAGGGTTTTGATGAAAACAGGTCAAGAGAAGAAAACCTGCAGTATATTCTTGATGCGCCTTTAGATGAGATTTTTGAGTACAAAGAGCCAAAAGACAAAGTACCTGAAAAGGCACGAATTTTTAGGTCTTTGAAATGTGAAAACTGTGGAGAGAGAGCAGCAGAGCACAGAATAAGAATTTTGGATGGCAAATTTTTGTGTCTTGACTGCTATGAAGACTACTCAAGAGGATGGGGAAGATAGAGTCTTTTGCTCATCCTCTTTTTTTAAACTTTCTTTTATGTCATCTATTATCAAAGAAAATATCTCTTTCATAGATAAATTTACAGTGCCGGGAATGAAGATACCATGAAGATTCAAAGGGATGATGTACTTTTTACAATCAAGGCTGAAGACTAAATGTGCTATCTTTGCAGTAATTTCACCATTTATTCCACCACAGGTCAGAATTCCGATTGGACCAACAATTGCATCTGGCACAAAGTTTGTCAAAAAATAAACAATTTCATCTTCACCGCAATATCCTACATCTGCGCCGCTTTTGAGCATGTTCTGCATAGCTACTTTGTTAGTTCCAAGCGCAACAACTTTTATTTTATCTTCAAATTCTTTTTTTAGTCTTTTTATAAATTCCCTTCCAATTCCAGCACCCTGTCCGTCTAAAACTGCAATGACCATGTGTTTATCTCAATCCTTTGACATTGTGTTTTTTTAAGTAATTTTAATTATAAAACCTTTTGAATTTGGTTGTCAAAGAAATTATCTATCATCTTTTTGATTTTTCAGGTATGTAGCTTTTGTATTATTTTGCCTTCAAAAAATCGCAAAAAATTTAATTGAATATTTGCAACAATTTTGTGTATAATTTCTCATGTATGGAGATTCAATAAAACTTATATAACAATTTTAACATACGGTGAAGAAGACTATGAAAAGAATCTTGATTGTTGATGACTCTGAACTGATGTGTGAAGTTATAAAAGGAGCATTGAGGGGTTTAGAAGAAGATATAGTTGTTTTTATAGCTACAAATCCTCTTATAGCTATTAGAAAGGCTGGTTTATTTAACATTGATTTAGCACTGATTGATTATGAAATGCCTTATATGAATGGTCTTTTACTTATCGGCTATTTAAAGGAGATAAATCCATTAACAAAAATTGTAATGGTTTCTGCTTATACTGAACCTGGTGCCCAGATTACTCTTGAAGCACTTGCAAGAGGTGCAATTGATTACATATTAAAACCCTCAAATAAAGAAGAATTTGAAGGATTCAAAAAAGAACTGTTAGAAAAAGTTCGATGGATATTAACAGGAAGAGAGTTTAGCCGTAAAAAAAGTAAGATAGAGAAAGACAGACCTAAAGTTTTAAGTTATCTTGAGGGTCTTAAGGCTGGTACTCCTAATTATTTAGTGGATAAGCTTAGAGAAAGTAAAGTAATAGCAATTGGAATTTCAACAGGAGGTCCCCCTGTTTTAGAAAAGATTTTTACAAATCTTAAGAAAGATTTTTCGATTCCAATATTGGTTGTTCAGCACATGCCACCAGCATTTACAAAAGCCTTGGCTGAAAGACTTTGCAAACTTTCTCAAAGACAGGTAAAAGAAGCCGAAGATGGTGAAAAGATTGAAAATGGTGTAATTTATATAGCAAAAGGTGGAGTGCATCTTGCTGTTGAAAAGATCTTAGGAAAGTATTACTTAAGACTTCTTGAAAATGTCGAAAAGGTGAATAGCCACAAACCATCTTGTGATATTTTATTCAGTTCAGTAGCTGAATGGTACGGGAAAAATGCAACAGGCATAATCATGACTGGAATGGGCTGTGATGGAGCAAATGGTCTTTTGGAAATGAAAAATCAGGGTGCCTTGACAATTGCGCAAAGCAAAGAATCATGCGTAGTTTTTGGCATGCCAAGAGTCGCCATAGAAAAGGGAGCGGCAGAAGCAGTACTAAGTACAGATGAGATTATAAGACTTTTAAATGAGGTGTAAACCTAAAATAATAAATTTAAAATGTCCCTTTAAATAAAAGACACATGGATATATTCACGCTGTTCCTATACCTTCACATCCAAAACAGAAGTTGAAAAATTGCTCTGTAAATAAGGTACAATTCCATTTTGAGGACTATAAGTATACATCATAATGTCTTGCAAAATAGGAATGTTTTTGCTCATAAGATTCTTTAGTTCATCAGCTGACAGTACTTTGGTCAAAAATAAATAACTACTGGAGAGCATAGTAATGTCTTGTTCTTGAAAAGTTTGGTATGATGTCAAAACTCCTACATTTAAAAGGTTTAGCTGGTTTGCTATTTCAACTAAGGTACTTGGTGAGGACAGGTTTGGCATCTGCTCAAAACTATTTTGTACTACCTCTGAACCTGATTTATAGCTCAGGGTTTCTGGACTATACATTTTCGGGTAGCTATCAAAACTTGGGAGCTGTGTTTGCTTTTCAAAGATAGCTACTTTATCAGGTGTTATGTTGTTTTTTAAATTGTTCAAAACGTTTCCTTGGGAAATTATTGTATAATCAATTGAATTTTGCAAGCTCTGCAAAAAAGTATTTATCAAAGACTCTGAGCTAATGTATGATACACCTACCATTTTACCTCAACTCTTTTTATACTTTTTTGGATATCCCCTCATATCTTTATTATACCACAATTCTTACTCAAAAGTTTTCAAAAAAGATGTGTATCTTTTTGCTCAAGTATGGTATATATAAAGTTAAAGCAAACTCTTTTGGGGGCTTATGATTTTAAGATGGACAGCCAAACTCAAATACCCGAAAAGTTTAAAAAATTCTTTTGGGATATTGAATTTGAAGATTTAGACATTCAGAGGCACAAAGCATTTATCATCACGCGCCTTCTTAACTTTGGAGACCAAGATTGCATAAAGTGGCTATTTAGCACATATTCAAAAGGAGAGATTAAAGATGTGGTAAAAAATAGCAGAAGTCTTTTGAAAAAACCTGCAAGATTTTGGCAACTATATTTCGATTTGAAAGAGGATGAAATGAGGTGTTTTGAGGTTTTCAAAAAGATGGAAGGGATGTTTCCGTTTTAGGGGTATTTCAAAATGGAGGTTAGCTTTAAGATGTTTTTTAATGTTTTAGAATATCAAAGATATAAAGTTCTAAATAAGATTGTAAAAAGTGATGTAATTGGAGAGTGTTACTTAGGTGGGGGGACAGGACTTGCTTTGCAGCTTGGACATAGAGTTTCAGAGGACTTCGCCTTTTTTCACCAATAGAATTTTCAAGCAACTATATAATATATAAATTGGAAAAAGTAGGCGATATAAATATATTGTACTCAGCAAAAGATACTCTTCATATGCTTTTAGATGGAGTTAGGGTAACATGGCTATATTATCCTAATCCTTTATTAGATAGTCTTGTAATACCAACTGAAATAAAAGGTTTGAAAATTGCTTCAAAAATAGATATAGGTGTGATGAAATTAGTTGCTATTTCTTCAAGAGGCTCTAAAAAAGATTTTATTGATTTGTACTGTATATGCCAATCAGGAATAGAGTTAGAGAAGCTTGTTAAGCTTCTTCCACAAAAATTTCCAAACAAAATGGTAAATCTTTATCATATCATTATGAGTCTCTGCTACTTTGATGATGCTGAGGATGAAGCAATGCCCAAGATGTTCATTAGACTTGACTGGGATAATGTCAAGAGATTTTTCTTAGATAATTGTCAGAAATTAATCAAATTAATAGAATAATGATTTTCAAGAAAGAAGGTG
Source organism: Caldicellulosiruptor hydrothermalis 108 (assembly GCF_000166355.1). Classification (NCBI taxonomy): domain Bacteria; kingdom Bacillati; phylum Bacillota; order Caldicellulosiruptorales; family Caldicellulosiruptoraceae; genus Caldicellulosiruptor; species Caldicellulosiruptor hydrothermalis. The sequence goes on along the minus strand of NC_014652.1, from coordinate 2,409,834 downwards.
TCATCTTGAAGATAATTACATTTTCACACTACAAAGAGGTAATTGATGAGGTTTTAAAAGATTCATACGCCATTGTTATTGACCTTCTCAGGGCAACATCTACTATGATTTGGGCTATTTCAAATGGTGCAAAAGGAATAATTCCTGTTGAGGATATTTCTGAAGCGAGGCTTTTAAAGAGGTTAGATGAAAGCGTTCTTCTTGGAGGAGAGAGAGGCGGCTTAAAAATTGAAGGTTTTGACCTTGACAACTCACCTCTTTCGTACAAAAAGGAAGTTGTTTTTGGCAAAACTGTGGTTATGACAACAACAAACGGTACAAGAGCGCTCAAGAAAGCATCCTTTGCAAAGCGAATCTTTCTTGGTTCGTTTATAAATGCTAAAAAAACTGCAGAGTATATTATAAAAGAGACTCTACACTATAACATTGACACAATCTCAATTGTGTGTGCAGGAACAGAAGAGAGGTTCACACTTGAGGACATCCTTTGTGCTGGCTATTTTGTAGATTTATTTAAAGGGAATCTTTCAGATGTGTTTTTAGATGATCTTTCTCTTGCATCACATGTGCTTTATAAAAAATTTGAAAATGACCCTCATGAAATATTAAAATATTCATATCACTATAATCATTTAAAGAAGATTGGCTTTGAAGCTGACCTTGAACTTTGTCTCAAAAAGAACTTTGTGGATTGTGTATGTGAGTACAAAAACTTGGTAGTAGAGAAGGTGTAAAAATGTTTGAAATCTATCTTTCTTCATACTCAAAGAGAATTTATAGGAGAAAGGCCAAAATAACATCTATTATCGGCATATTTATAATCATTGGAATATCAAGCTTACTTCACTTTGGATTTGACTTTTTCAGCAGAATAAAGGCCTCTGCTGTGATTTTTGCAGTAAATGAGAGTGTATGGGAACATCTTAAGATTGGATTTTTCGGGGGGTTGATTTTTTACATAATTGAATTTATCATTTATGGAAAGAAGTTTGACAATTTTATTGTGGGGAAGACAGTTGCACTATTTTTGATACCATTTTTGACAGCGGTGTTCTTCTACACCTACACAGCATTTTTAAAAGACAATTTGGTTCTTGACATACTCACTCTTGCTTTAGCGGTAATAATCTCCCAGTTTGTTTCACTTGGAATAACATTGTCAAATAGAAAGATAAAAAAAGTACCATTTGTAATACTTTTAATCATCATGCTGATTTTGTTTCCGCTTTTTACATATTTTCCACCAAAAATTCCAGAGCTTTTTTACGATTTTGCTCACAAGCGTTATGGGATGTAGGTGTAAAAAATATATTCTAAATTTTGAAAGAATTTTAAAAAGGGGAGGAAAATTGTTCATGGAAAAACCAAAATTTTATATAACAACGCCTATATACTATCCATCGGAGAAACTCCATATTGGTCACACGTACTGCACAGTTGCAGCAGATACCATTGCAAGGTACAAAAGACTCAGAGGATATGACGTGTTTTTCCTGACAGGCACAGATGAGCATGGACAGAAGATAGAAAGAAAAGCACAAGAGGTTGGCAAGACTCCCCAAGAGTATGTTGATGAAATAGTTGCGTCAATAAAAGATCTTTGGAAGCTTATGAACATCTCATACGATGACTTTATTAGAACAACAGAAGATCGCCACAAAAAAGTTGTTCAAAAGATATTTACAAAACTTTATGAGCAAGGCGATATTTATAAGAGTGAGTATGAGGGCTGGTACTGCACACCGTGCGAGTCTTTCTGGCTTGACAGACAGCTTGTTGATGGCAAGTGCCCTGACTGCGGCAGACCTGTTGAAAGGGCAAGGGAAGAGAGCTACTTTTTCAGGCTCTCAAAATACCAAGATGCACTTGTAAAGTATATTGAAGAGCATCCAGATTTTATTGTTCCACAGTCGCGCGCAAACGAGATGATAAACAACTTTATAAAACCAGGACTTGAAGATGTATGCGTTTCGCGAACAACTATAAAATGGGGAATTCCTGTGCCATTTGACCCCAAGCATGTGATCTATGTCTGGATAGACGCACTTTCAAACTATATAACAGCACTGGGGTATATGAGCGAGGATGACAGCAAGTTTAAAAAGTATTGGCCAGCAGACGTGCACCTTGTTGGAAAAGAAATTGTAAGATTCCACACAATTATCTGGCCGGCAATGCTGATGGCACTGGGGCTTCCTCTTCCTAAGATGGTGTTTGGCCATGGCTGGCTGCTTTTAGAAGGCGGCAAGATGTCAAAGTCAAAGGGAAATGTAGTGGACCCAGTAATACTTGCGCAAAAGTATGGAGTTGATAGCCTAAGATATTTCTTGCTAAGAGAGATTCCGTTTGGTGCAGATGGTCACTTTTCAGAAGATGCTCTAAAGACAAGGCACAACAGTGACCTTGCAAACGACCTTGGAAATTTATTGTCAAGAACAGTTGCAATGATTGAAAAGTACTTTGATGGAATTATCCATCTTACTGAAGAAAAAGAAGATCTTGACAATGAACTAATAACCTTGGCAAAAGAAGTATACGAAAAAGTGTGCAAATGCCTTGATGAGCTTCAATTTTCAAATGCCTTGATAGAAATCTGGAAGTTGATTGCAAGAGCGAACAAGTATATAGATGAGACAATGCCGTGGGTGCTTGGCAGGGATAAATCTAAGTATCCGCGCTTGAAAACAGTTTTGTACAACTTAGCAGAGGTTTTGAGAATTGTGGCAATATTGATAGAACCATTTATGCCACAGACAACCCCAAAGATTTTACAGCAGCTTGGAATTTCAAAAGATGAAAATCCTGATATAACCGCTTGGGAGAGTGCTTCGCAGTTTGGTTTAATTCCAGAGGGAACAAAGGTTCAAAGAGGTGAGCCTATTTTCCCAAGAATAGTTGAAAAGGAGGAAAATGCTATGGAAGATACAAACAAGCAAGAAGTTAAAAAACCTGAAGGTGCAGTGCCTGCAGATGACAAAAATGAAGAGCAGAAAGAATACATCACAATAGATGATTTTGCAAAGATTGAGCTGAAAATCGCAAAAGTTTTAGAAGCGCACAAAATTGAAGGTGCAGATAAGCTATTAAAGCTTATTGTTGATTTAGGAGATGAGAAAAGACAGATTGTTGCAGGTATTGCAAAACACTACACGCCTGATGAGCTTGTTGGCAAAAAGATTGTGGTTGTTGCAAATTTAAAGCCTGCAAAGCTAAGAGGTGTTGAGTCGCAGGGGATGCTTTTAGCAGCGTCAATTGGCGATGAGCTGTGCATAATCACCCCTGAAAAGGACATCAAAGAGGGTGCGAAGGTTAAATGATCATAGATGTTCATGCTCACTATGATGATGAAGCGTTTTTGAACGATTTAGAGGATGTGATGGCGAGACTGAAAGAAGAGAATATAATTGCCATCTCATCCTCTTCTTCTATTGAGTCTTCAAAAGAAAACATTGAAATTGCAAAAAAATATGATAACATTTATATAACTGTTGGAATTCATCCTCACGAGGCAAAGGATGCACCAAATGATTTTGAAGATGCGCTTTTTGAGCTTGCAAGGTTTGAAAAAAACGTTGCAATTGGCGAGATTGGGCTTGACTACCACTACGATTTTTCTCCAAGGGATGTTCAAAGAGATGTTTTTGTAAGACAGATTGAGGTTGCAAAAGTTTTAAATCTTCCAATAGTTGTTCATTCAAGGGAAGCGCACAAAGATACACTTGATATTTTAAAGGCTCATGCAATTGGCAAAATACCAGTTTTGATACACTGCTATTCAGGAAGCGTTGAGATGAGCAGGATTTTGAGAAAACATGGCATTTATATTTCAGTTGGTGGTGTTGTCACTTTTCAGAATGCAAAGAAGCTTGTTGAGGTTGTAAAAGAATACCCCCTTGAACTTTTGATGCTGGAAACAGATAGCCCCTACCTCACACCACACCCCCACAGGGGCAAAAGAAATGATTCTACCTATTTAAAGTATGTGATACAAAAGATTGCCCAAATAAAAGAGGTTTCTGAAGATGTAGTAATTGAAAAGACAACACAAAATGCCAAAAACTTTTTTGGTATAAAATAAAAAGAATGGAGATGAAACAAAGATAAAATGGGAATGATAACATATACAATTGACAACAGGCTATATATAAACGTGACGAACAAATGCACAAACTCATGCATATTCTGTATAAGAAACACTGAAAGAGGGCTCGGTAGCGAGTACGACCTTTGGCTTGAAAAGGACCCAACAGCAGAGGAGATTTTGGCTGAAATAAAAGACCCGCAAAAATATGATGAGATAGTATTTTGTGGCTATGGTGAGCCACTTATCAGGCTTGATGTTGTAATTGAGGTTGCAAAAAAGCTAAAAGAGATAACTTCGGTGCCGCTGAGGGTTAACACAAATGGTCATGCATCTTATATTCACAAAAAGAACGTGCCACAGCTTTTATCAGGCCTTATTGACAGAATATCAATAAGTCTCAATGCTCCGAATAAAGAAAGGTACAATGAAATTTGCAGACCGTTTGCTAAAGATATATATGACCATGTGATTGAGTTTATAAAAGAGAGCAAAAAATATATAAAAGAAGTTTGGGTTTCGTGCGTGGATATAATTTCAAAAGAGGAGATAGAAGAATGCAAAAAAATTGCACAGAAACTGGGGGTTAATTTTAAACTTAGAGCTTATGAAGAATAAAGCTAAGAAAGGGTAGTTAGGCTGTTATAAGTGATGGCAAGAGGATTTTTGAGTATGGCTAAAGTATACAAAAGAAGCGCAGATTTTTATTAAAATCGGTCAAATATTCACATAGCCACATAGCTAAAAATAGAGAAAGAAACTTGCAAAAGTTCATTTATTTTTGGTATTGATTGGTGTATACAAAAAACATATAATTATAGATGTAAACAGCAGGTGGCAAGAAAAATGCGGACAACCCCCTTGTAACTGCTATTTTTGAAAGCTTACATAAATTCAAAATCCCCCCGTTCATTTCCTCCTTTTATATAGAAAGCGGGCAGGGGCTCTACAAGTAAAAGAGCTTCTGCCCGCTTGCGATTTTAGGGGTAAATTTTAATGGAAAATACATCAAAGATAGTGTAAAATAAAAAAGAGCATCTTTGCTATAAAAAAGGAGTAGGGCAAAAAAGCATATGCCAAGGTTTAGATTTGTTGTGTCAAAGGGTGAGGTTTACAGAAAAACCCAAAAAGAAAAAAAGATAAGATTTAAGCGCAAGTATATTTTATACGCGTTTGTCATTTGGATTGTTGCCAGTGTCTTGGTGTTTTTGGCAAGAGAGTATATTTCAAATTACTTTTTTTCAGCTCAGCTTCCACAGCTTCAGGTTGAAAATTACAAAAGGATACTCATCTTTGCACCACACTGTGACGATGAAACTTTGTCTTCTGCAGGTGTGATACAAAGAGCACTTTTGGCTGGAAGCAAGATTAAAGTTGTTGTCATGACAAATGGAGATGGCTTTACCCGTGCAGCCGGTCAGAACTTTGGCAAGATTAGACTAAGTCCTGATGACTACATAAGGTTTGGCTATCTTCGCCAGAATGAAACCATCCATGCGCTTGAAGATTTGGGCTTGAGGAGGGAGGACATAATATTCCTGGGATATCCTGATAGGGGTTTGAGGTTTTTATGGGAAAAATATTTTGATTCAAAGGTGGGATATTTTAATCCTTTAACACGCACATTCAAAAGTCCATATTCAAACTCCTATCAGAGAGGAGTAGAATACAAAGGAATAAACGTTGTAAAGAATATTCAGAGCATAATAAAATCATTTGAACCTGATTTAATCATATACCCATACTCACGCGACCAGCATCCTGACCACTGGGCAACATCCGCCTTTGTCAAGTTTTCAATCCTGACGCTAAATTATAAGTGTGAGGAGTGGCAATATCTTGTGCACAGGGGGGACTGGCCGACTCCTTTTGGCAAACACCCTCAGATGTATCTTGTTCCTCCGTTCAAGCTTGCGTTTACAGATACAAAATGGTATCAGGTACCACTGGATGACTATATGATAGAAAGAAAATCAAATTCAATCTCAGACTACCACTCTCAGATGAAGGTTATGAGAGGATTTTTGGAGGCATTTGTTCGTCAAAACGAATTATTCGCAAAATTAGATAGCAGAGATGCAAAAAAATATGAGGGTGATAACCTGTTTTCAGACAAGTATTTAGTTAGCAAGGAGCCGACACACGACATATGGTCCCTCATTTTTGAAAAAGGTGCTGACATTGAAGCGATATTTGCAGCTCACGACAGCAAGAACATCTATATAGGTATCAAAATGGTTGGTTCTGCTAAAAAACTTATTTCGTATTATCTTCACATAAGAGCATTTGAAGATTACAAGTATCTTGGCAGGATGTATGTTCTGGTTTCTGGCAGCAAAATGAATGTAATAAAGGCCATGACAAGCCCCGCTTTTTCAGCACAAAATAGCAAGATGTACAGAAGAAAGAATCAGATTGAGATAGTATTTCCCAAAAAAGATTTACAAAATCCGAACATGCTTTATTTGAGCGTGCGCACAGAATTTCTGGGTCGTCAACTTGACAGAAGCGCATGGAAGGTAGTTAAGCTCAAATAGCTCTTTTTACTGAGGAATCAGCTCTTCGTACTTATAGGTGAACTCTATGAGCTTTGGAGCCATATAAATTGGGCAGTTTACTCTCAGAGCAAGCGCAATAGCATCGCTTGGTCTTGAATCTATGACAGAAATTACATTGTTGTAGTCTCTTAAGTGAAGCTGCGCAAAGTATGTTCCATCTTTGATGTCTGTGATGACAGCTTTATGGATGGAAATTGAAAACTTTTGCATAATCTCAACCATCAAGTCGTGCGTCAGAGGGCGTGGAAACTTTTGTTTTTCAAGCGCAAGTGCAATTGACTGAGCCTCAAGCGGTCCTATGAAGATGGGGAGAACCATTTTGTTGTTCTTGTCGCACAGAAGAACCGCAAATCCTCCCCCTTCTTCAAAAAATGCGACGTTTTTAACATACATCTCTATCATCTCAAAACACCTCTTTTTTGGCGATCTAAATATGAAGAGCAAAACCCCCTCTTAAATATTATACCTCTTTTTTTATCTTTTGAGCACTCTCAAAGAATTTAAAACTGCTAAAAGCATTGCGCCGCTATCTGCCACAACTGCTTCCCACAGATTTGCAACTCCCAAAACTCCTAAAAACATCACCGCAAATTTTATTCCGAGAGAAAGAACGATATTTTGAATGACAATCTTTCTTGTGAACCTTGAATCTTTTATTAAATCTACAATCTTTGATAACCTTTCGTCAAGAAGAACAATATCTGCTGCGGTTGTTGCAAGATAACTTGCACTGCCTGCAAATGAAATTCCAACATCACACACAGAGAGTACTGGCGAATCATTTGTTCCATCACCCACAAATACAACATATCCTAAACCTTTATTTTCAAGTTTTATTTTTTCAGCCACTTTTACCTTTTCTTCTGGAAGAAGCTCTGAGTAAATACCATCTATCGGAAGGTCTTTAGCAATTTTTTCTGCCGCTTCTTTTTTGTCACCTGTCAAGAGATATATCTTTGCGCCAAAGCTTTTGAGGTCATTTAAAACCTTTTTTACATCATCTTTCAAAGAATCTTTCAAGGCAACATACCCGCAGAATTTTCTATCACATGACACAAAGATGTACGAAAGTTCAGGTGATACTTCAGAGCTGTGGTTAATTTCAACTCCACTTTCCTGCAAAAACTCTTTTGTTCCTATCAAAACCTTTTTGCCATCAACAATCCCTTCTATCCCCCTGCCGGGATGTTCTTTGAGTTCTTGTACTGAGGAAAAAGAAATACTATTTTTTCCAATCCCTTTTAATATAGACTTTGCTATTGGGTGGTTTGAAAGACTTTCAATGCTGATTAAAATTTTTAAAAACTCATGCTGCGAAATTTCCACAGGTACAATCTTTTCAACAGAAAGAACCCCATTTGTGATTGTTCCTGTTTTGTCAAAAAGGAAACTACCTATTTTTGATGCAAGAATATCTATAAATTGAGAACCTTTTACCAGTATTCCCTTCAAAGAAAGCTTTGAAATTGAAGCAAAATATGAAAGCGGCACAGATATAACAAGGCTGCAAGGGCAGGAGATAATTAAGAAAACAGCAGCCCTGTAAATCCACAGTTTAAAAGGCTGGTCAAATAACAGTGGCGGTAAAATGGCAAATATTATTGCCAGGGCAACTACCGCCGGAGTGTATACCTTTGCAAACCTTGTTATAAACTTTTCTGTTTTGGATTTGTTGGCAGAAGCATTTTCAACAATCTCTATTATTCTGTGCAAAGAAGAATCTTTGTAAAAGCTTTGAGCTTTGATTTCCAAGAACCCGTCAACTACCACGCTGCCGGCTAAAACCTTATCATTTGGCTGGGCAGCAAAAAACTTTGACTCGCCTGTGATAGCAGATGTATCCAAAAATGATTTTCCAGATACTACAGTTCCATCAACCGGCACTCTTTCACCCGGTTTTACCACCACTATATCACCAGGTACAACATCTTTTGGATTTACTTTCCTGATTTCATTCCCAATTTTCAAGTTTGCATACTCTATTTCAAGGTGTTTGAGAGCCTGTATGGTTTTTCTTGACTTGTTTAGTGCAACATCCTCAAAAATTTGGCCAATTTTGTAAAGGAGCATAACAGACACTGCTTCAGGGTATTCTTTTAAGAAAATAGCTGATAATGTTGCCGCTGTCATCAAAAAATTTTCATCAAATACTTGAAATTTTCTGAGGTTTTTGAAAAAGCTTAAGATAACATTTTTTCCTGAAAGAAGGTATGAGAAAAGGAAAAAGATTAAGGCAAAACCTTCTTTTCTTGTAAGAAGTCCTGCTCCAAAAAATATAGCAGAGATTACTACAGCTGAGATTTCACCCATGTTCAGCATTGGTTTTTCTTTTGGTGCCTCTAATACACTTACCTCAGGTTCAATTTCGTTTACAATCTTCTTTACTGCTTCAACAAATGTTTCGTGGTGCTTTTGGTCAACCTTTGCTGAGATTTTCTTTGTTACAAAATTTAGCGAAACATCCTCTGCAAAAGAGAGCCTTGCCACTTTTTCTTCAATCTTTTGAGCACAATTGGCACATGAAAGATTTTCCAAAATTAATTCTACATTTACTTTTGCCAAGTTTGCCTCCTCCTTTCATCTACTGGCTTTCGCTAAGATGCGCAAGACCAAGTTCAATTATACTTTTTACATGGTCATCCGAAAGAGAATAATACACAACTTTGCCAGCCTTTCTGCTCTTCACTAACCTGAAAGCTTTTAGTAGCCTTAGCTGGTGAGATATTGCCGACTGGGATGTAGCTAAGACTGCTGCTAAGTCGCATACACACATCTCAGAAACCAAGAGACTGCTTAAGATTTTTATGCGCGTTGAGTCTGAAAAAACCTTGAAAAACTCAGAAAGGTCAAACATGGTCTCTTCATTTGGAAGACTTTCTTTCACCTTCTGAACAATGTCATTGTGGATTACACTGCAGCTGCACAAATCAATTTTTTTTGATACTTCTTGGTTTTTCAAATTCTTTTCACCTCAATTTCAAGATTGAACATTTGAATAATTGTTCATATATTCATTATAAAAGAAGATTTTCAAGAGGTCAAGAGAGTCTTTTTATTTTATGCTTCTGAAATGTTGTGTTGACGCTTTGGACTTTTGAGTGATAAACTCAAAAAAGAATAAAAAACAATTTTTATCAAGGGGGAAAGCTTAATTTGAACTTGATTCTTCTCACGATAGGCTATCCACATCCCAAAAGAGATGTGTTTGTGGGGAATGAAATAGATATTCTCTCAAGGTTTTTTGGTAAAATCTATATCGTGCCGATTTGGCCGGGAAAGGTGCTACCTAAAAAGCTAAAGAACCTGAAACAGTATATTCAAAATCCAAAGGTTGAGGTGGCTGATATAAGGTTTGGATTAAGAGAGATTCTACTTTTAAATCCAAAACTTGTTAGACTTATGATAAAAGAAGCACTCAAGGCTGTATTTTCTCCAAAGTCTTTTTCATACAGGCTATTGAATCTATGGATGATTTTTAGATGGACTTTCCTTACAAACATCACAATTGCAAATATAAAAAGGCTTATAAAAGAATACAACCTTCTTCCCCAAGATACAATACTCTATTCGTACTGGTTTCACTTTTTGGCACTATCAACCGCACTTTGCAACCAGCCTTTTGCCCTGAAGGTCTCAAGAGCGCACGGTTCGGACCTTTATGAAGAGAGTTATCCTCAGCCATGCAAAAAGTTTATAATTGAAAACATTGATAAGATTTTTGCCTGTTCAAAGATGGGCGCTGAGTATATAAACAATAGGTATCAAACAGACAAAGCAGAAGTGTCATACTTGGGGACTTTCAATAAACACAATGTGAACATTGATAAGAAAAAAGATGAGATTTTTAAAATTGTCAGCTGCGCAAGGCTTGCCCCTGTGAAGAGGATTGACAGGATTGTTGATAGCCTTGAGAAGATTGACAGCGTTAAAATTTCGTGGACTCACATTGGCGATGGGGAGCTTTTGGAAAGAATAAAATCATATGCTCAAGAAAAACTGGGCAATAAAAGTAATGTCCACTTTAAATTTTTAGGTTTTATGAAAAATGAGGATATTTTGAACCTGTATGCAAGTAGTAACTTCAATCTGTTTGTAAACACAAGCCAGTCAGAGGGTCTTCCGGTTTCTATTATGGAAGCAATGTCGTATGGAATACCTGTTGTGGCAACAGATGTTGGTGGAACTAAAGAGATTGTGAAAAATGACATAAACGGTTTTCTGCTTGGCAAAAACTTTTCAGACTTTGACCTTGCAAGCCTTATAGAAAGATTTGCTACCATGAGCGAAGAAGATTATAAAAAGTTTTGTCTTGCTGCAAGAAAGACATGGGAAGAGAATTTCAATGCTCAAAAATGCTATGAAGATTTTGCAAAAAGGCTTTTGGCTTTGGCAGCATCAAAAGAATGAAAAAGGGGAAGCTTGCAAATGAAGAATAGCAACATTCTAAAAAACATAGACCTTTTCCTGCTTGACTTGGACGGCACAGTGTATCTTGGTAAAAGGGTATTTGAAGGTGCAAGAGAGTTTATTAAACTCTTGAAGGAAAATCAAAAAGACTTTCTGTTTTTGACAAACAATTCATCAAAAAGTTCAGAAGAGTACTATTCAAAGCTTTTGAACATGGGCTTTGAAATTACAAAAGAAAACGTATTTACTTCAGGTCAGGCAATGGGAATTTATATCAAAACAATCCACAAAAAAGAAAAACCACCGAGAGTATATGTTGTTGGCACATCATCATTAAAAAGAGAGCTAAAGTCGATGGGCATCTTTGTTGTTGACAGTCCAAATTACAATATAGACTATCTTGTTGTGGGGTTTGACATTTCTCTTACCTACAAGAAACTTTTAGATGCATGTGAGCTTATAAGAAGAGGAGTTCCTTTTTTGGCAACAAACCCGGACCTTGTCTGTCCTTTAGATGGTGGAAGATATATTCCAGATTGCGGGTCTATCTGCATCATGCTTGAGAATGCAACAAAGAAAAAACCTGTATTTGTTGGAAAACCTTCTTCCATAATGGTTGATATAATCTCGAACCTCAAAAAGGTTGAAAAAAGCAGGATTGCGATGATAGGAGACAGGCTTTACACAGACATAAAAATGGCAAAGGATAGCGGCATGGTTGCTGTTCTGGTGCTGTCTGGTGAGACAAGGATGGAAGATGTTGAGGTTTCGCCTTTGAAGCCAAATTTGATATATGGTTCAATAAAGGATATGTATGAAGAGCTAAAGCTGGTCTTTGGAGGCTGATTTTTGTGTGCGGGAGATACTTTTTGAATCTTGATGAGAACATTGAAGAGATTAAAAAAATCTTAGATGAGATTTCTCAAAAATATGAAGGAAGCCCCCTTTTACAGAAAATGAAATCGGGTGAGATATTTCCTACAGAGTTTGCTGCATCAATTGTGTCAAAGGACTTTCAAAGAGAAGCTGAGATTTTAAGATGGGGATTGCCTCTTCAAAACAAGAAAGAGGTCATAATAAATGCAAGGGCTGAGACCATCCTGGAAAAGCCTCTGTTTTCCAGCATAATATCAAACAGGTGTCTGATTCCTGCTCAGGGCTTTTTTGAGTGGAAGAAAGATGGCAGCAAAAAACAAAAGTTTTTCATAAAACCCAAAGATTGCAATGTCTTTTACATGGCAGGGCTTTACAAAAGAATTGAGCTTGAAGGTGGGATACTTGTAGATGGTTTTGTCATCCTCACAACAGAGCCGGCAGAAGAAATAAAGCATATTCACAACCGCATGCCTGTAATACTGAAAAAGGAGCATGAAGATTTGTGGCTTTTTGAAAATGGGAGCACCAAAGCTCTAAAAAGCTTATTTTCTGTGTTACTTAAGCCATGGGAAGGTGAAATTGAGGCAGTTGAGGTAAAAAACAATTAAATTTTTTGTTTAAATATAATATAATAAAATTTGAAACAGAAGCTTTTAAGGTGATTAGAAAAATGGAATTTGAAATGTATTTAAAAAATTCAGGTATTGAGTTTCTAAAAGACCATCCGCTAAAAGACCTAACAACATTCAAGATAGGTGGAAAAGCAAGATATATAATATTTCCCAAAAGTACCGAGGAGCTTGTCAAGGTATTGACTTTAGCAAAAGATAAAGCGATAAACCACGTTGTTGTTGGAAACTGCTCAAATATTCTTGTCTCTGACAAAGGTTTTGATGGTACGATAATCGCTACAGTTAAGATAGACTTTTTTAAGATAGATGGAAATGTGATTGAAGCAGAGTGTGGAGCTATGCTCTCTCAGGTTGCAAGAAAAGCGTGCGAAGCAGGTCTAAAAGGTTTTGAGTTTGCGGTAGGAATTCCTGGCACTGTCGGTGGTGCTGTGTACATGAACGCTGGTGCATACGATGGCGAGATAAAAGATGTTTTTGAATGGGCAGAGGTTTTGGATGAGAACTTGAACCCAGTAGAACTTGGTAGGGCAGATATGAGGTTTTCATACAGGCACAGCCGACTGAAAGAAGAAAAAATGGTGCTTCTCAGAGCAGCATTTTGCCTCAAGTTTGCCGACAAAGAAGATATATCCCCTTTGCAAAAAGCAAATGAATTTTCAAAAAGACGGCGAGAAAAACAGCCTCTTTCTTATCCGAGTGCAGGTTCTGTGTTTAAAAGACCGCCAAACAACTATGCAGGAAAGCTTATTGAAGATGCAGGCTTGAAAGGATATAGAATAGGTGATGCGTGTATATCAGAAAAACATGCAGGGTTTATCATAAACTTAGGAGATGCTAAAGCTGAGGATGTGAGAAAGCTCATCTATCTTGCTCAGAAGACTGTGTACGAAAAATTTGGAATTTTGCTTGAACCTGAGATTCAGTTCATAGGCGAGTTTGAAACACCGCTTTTTGTGCCCGAAAATGTCCAAAATAGAAGATGAAAAAGGGTGGTTTTATTGGAGATAGTAATAATAACTGGTATGTCTGGGGCTGGCAAGAGCTTGGCAATAAGGGCATTTGAAGACATGGGATTTTTTTGTATAGACAACCTACCACCACAGTTTTTACCCAAGATTGCTGAGCTTGCAAGTGCAACAAAAGAGAAGATTTCAAGGATTGCTGCGGTTGTAGACATTCGTGGTGGTGAACTTTTTGATGACTTCAAAGATGTTCTTCAGGAGCTGAAAAAGGATGACCGTAACTTTAAACTCCTCTTTTTAGATGCCCATGATGAGGTTCTTATAAAACGGTACAAAGAGACAAGGCGAAAACATCCTTTAAGTCATGAGGGTGACGGCAGCATTTTAGAAGCCATTCAAAAGGAAAGAGAAAAGCTTGAGGATATAAAAAGGTATGCTGACTTTGTGATTGATACATCAACGCTTTTGCCAAAGGATTTAAAAGAGAAACTCTTTGAGATTTTTGTTCAGCAAAAGTCAAAAGAGGCAATGCTAATCACTATTATGTCGTTTGGGTTCAAATACGGACTTCCGCTTGATGCTGACCTTGTTTTTGATGTGAGGTTCATCCCAAATCCATTTTATGTGGACACTCTCAAGCACAGAACAGGCAAAGACCCTGAGGTAAAAGAATATGTTTTAAGGTGGGATGTTACAAAAGAATTCTTGCAAAAACTTTTTGACCTGATTTTATTTTTAATACCAAATTATGCAGAAGAAGGGAAAGGGCAGCTTGTAATTGCCATTGGCTGTACTGGTGGCAAGCACCGATCTGTCACAGTGGCTGAAGAGCTTAAAAAGACTATTGAAAACCAGGGATATAAAGTTTCAATATTTCATAGAGATATAGAGAAAGATATAAAAGGGTGACATGCCAATGATATTTGATTTTCTAAAGCCAGGTATTTATATAAAAAGATGGATTTTATTGATGCTACTTAGTGTTATTTTAATCTCAGCTTCGTTAGCAAAAAGCATTGATATTTTTAATGTTTCGGTGGAACTTCGCTTTTCTTTTCGCATAGGGTTATTTGTTTTAGGAATTGGAGTTTTTTTGATTTCGCTGATGGGTTTAACAAAGGGGTTTATAAGGCTTTTGAACAAGAGCTTACCATACAGAATAAGTCAGAAGACCATATTTGATGCTATATATTCAAAAGGGTTTTTGGAAAAAGGGCCAAGGATTGTTGCAATCGGTGGTGGTACAGGACTTTCTACAATGCTCAGGGGGTTAAAAAACCTCACTGCAAACATCACAGCAGTTGTAACTGTTGCAGACGATGGAGGGGGTTCAGGAAAGCTCAGAGAAGACCTTGGCATGCTTCCACCGGGTGATATAAGAAACTGCATCTTAGCTTTGGCAAACACAGAAGAGATTATGCAAAAGCTTTTGAATTACAGGTTCAAGGAAGGAAGCCTTAAAGGGCAGAGTTTTGGCAACCTGTTCTTAGCTGCAATGACAGGAATTGCAGGGAGTTTTGAAAAAGCGGTAAAGCTCATGAGCGAGGTTTTAGCTGTTCGTGGGAAAGTTTTGCCTGTGACTCTTGACAATATCAATCTTTGTGCTGAGCTTGAAGACGGCAGGGTAGTTGTTGGCGAGTCAAAAATTCCTGAAGAGGTGAAAAGTTCTAAACTACCTATAAAAAGAGTTTTTATAACTCCATCTGATGCAAAACCATATTCTGAAGTTCTGGATGAGATTGAAAGGGCGGATGTGATAATAATTGGACCAGGAAGTCTTTATACAAGCATAATGCCAAATCTTGTGTTCAAGGAGGTTGTTGATAGTATAAAGAAAAGCAGAGCAAAAAAGATTTACATTGCAAACATCATGACACAGCCGGGTGAGACAGACGGATATCTACTGTGCGACCATATTGAGGCAATAGAGAGACATTGCGGCGGAAAGATTTTTGACATTGTGATTGTGAACAACCAGCCAATTCCTCCAGATGTGCTTGAAAGATACAGGGAAGATGGTGCACAGCCTGTTTTTGCTGACAAGAAAACTATCGAAAAGGGATATAAAGTTGTGGAAGAAGGACTTTTGAGCGTACATGACGGGCTTATTCGTCACAACTCAGCAAAGCTTGCAAGGGTTGTGAGCAACATCATCTATGGCAAGGATGTGATCCATGAGTACAGGTTAGGGTATCTGAGATTGAAAAATTTTAGTAAACCGTTTAAGAGCTGAAGCGCAGCAAAGAAGCTTTCTTTTTGGAGGTAACCAAAATGTCTTTTTCATCGGCTGCAAAAGCAGAGGTGAGCAAAAAGCTTTCTCAAAATTCCTGCTGCGTAAAAGCTGCAGCTGCAGCGTTTTTGAAATTCACAGGGAGCATATATGAGCTTGATGGGACATTTTCGTTTAAAACCTCATTTGAAAACGCCCAGACTGCAAGGTCTTTTTTCCTTCTCATGAAAAACGGGTTTTCAAAACACTGTGAGGTTAGCATTAAGAAAAACAGTAAGTTGCAGAAAAACTATGTTTACACCATCTTTCTGCCTCCAAGCAATGACAACTTGAGAATTTTAAAAGACCTTCATTTTGTCAGGAAAGGTGCGAAAGAGTATCACCTCAGTTTTTCGCTAAAAGAGGAGCTTGTGAAGAAAAAATGTTGCAGAAAGGCTTTTTTGCAGGCAACATTTTTGTCGTGCGGTTCTATTACAAACCCTGAGAAGATGTATCATTTGGAGTTTGATGTGAAAACAAAGGATGATGCGGAGTTTTTGCAGAAGGTTTTAAAGAGTTTTGAGTTTGAGGCAAAAATTGTTGAAAGAAAGTCTCATTATGTAGTATACTTAAAAGAAGGTGAACAGATAGTAGACTTTTTAAACATAATTGGAGCACATTCTTCACTTTTAGAGCTTGAAAATATTCGCATAGTAAAAGAGCTCAGAAACAATGTCAACCGTCTTGTCAATTGTGAAACAGCTAATTTAGAGAAGACCATAAATGCCTCTATGAGGCATATTGAGAATATTGAGTTTATCGAAAGAACAATTGGTATTGACAGCCTTCCACAGAATCTGCAAGAGATAGCACGCCTTAGAATAAAATACAAGGATGCCTCTTTGAAAGAACTTGGAAGTATGCTCAAAAAGCCTCTTGGCAAATCTGGTGTCAATCATAGGCTGAGGAAAATAGATAAAATTGCCGAGGAACTTAGAAAAGGAGGAATAGTATATGCAAAGCCTTCACATGAAGATTGAAAATTCTCAGGGGATCTCCTCAAGAGCTGCAGCCCTGCTTGTCCAGGTTGCAAGTAAGTTCAAGTCCCTAATTTTAATAGAAAAAGATGAAAAAAGAGCTAACGCAAAGAGCATAATGGGTTTGATGTCACTTATGGTGGACTATGGCGATGAAGTGACAATTATTACAGAGGGTGAGGATGAGAAAGAAGCACTGGAAGCTGTTTTGAAGCTTATTCAGTCAGATTTCAGTGAGCAGGTTGCTGATGAAATTACCCAGCAAGAAACAAAAAAAGAAAGCCAAAGAGAAAATAGTGAAGATAACAATGAATAAGTATTTTGGAGGGGCTGCTTAATTTTTTTAAGCAGCTTTTTTTAAAATTTTAGGCGTTTGCAAAATAGGTGGTGATTGAAGGTAAAAGGCACCAATACTAACATGAAATACAATCAAGATACAAAAAGAAAAGAGAAGTGAAAACCAAATATTATCAATACCAACAAAAATAATCAGCAACAAACATATGACAAAAATTAACAACTTCAAAAAAGACAATAATATCCTAAGCCTTCTTAACTCCTTGTTTTAGAAGGTTAAGTAAAAACAAAACCAGAAATTTTTTGTAAGAAATAGATTTAAAAAATAGTAGTATTAAGCGATAAGTTTTTTGAGCTTGTTAAGTTTTTTGATAGTCAATTTAGAGCAATAGAGTTTGATATTGTGAGCGAGAATAAACAAGAGCGAGAAAGTAATGGCAGATAGCAAGAAATCAGAGAAAATAGAAATATGGTCATAAGTAGAGATAGTATCAGAGCCCATGTAGGATTTCAGGTGGTAAATAGTCTGCTCTACAGCGACACGTTTTTTGTAGAGGTCAAAAAACTCTTGTGAATTTCTGTTGATACCTGGGAAAGAGCGAAAGTTATCTGGGTATGTATAGAACATTCTACCCGATTTAGAGGTAGTACAAGGCTGAGGGCAAGAGCAGATGCGTTTGCCATCTTTGTATTGTGACATAGGGCAAGTCCATTTAAGGCGCAAAGAGCGATTTTTACCCTGACATTTGCCTTCGGGTTTAAAAGGTTTGTTGAACTTTTTGCAGATAGGGATACCATCTTCAGAAATAACGATATTGGGGTCTGATGTAGGTGTAGTATTTTTAGAAGCTCTTGTATTTAGTGGAATAACGATTTTGGAGAAGTTAAAGGTATTTTTTAAAGTGGAGTATATGTTGTGGGAATCCAAAGCACTGTCGGCGATGAAAGTGGAGAAATTTTTGGGGATATAAGAGAATAAAGTTTCGAGCGAAGGAATTAAACCTTTAGAGTCGGAGATAGCTTTTGCTTCTTGTGGGTCAGAGGAAGGGGAATCATAGTTAAACAGAGGTACTAAAGCTAAAGGGATACCGAGAGCGTTGGTAATGACTGCAAATTTTAAAGCCCAGCAGAAATGGCCATTTACAAACATAAGACGGATGTTAGAATTAGCGTTAGCAGTTTTAGGCAAAGAAGAATAAACGAGAGAGTAGACTTTTTCAGAGGGAAGTTCAGGGTTAGCTTTTGAGGTATTTTTCAGCAGTAGATGAATGAATTTAGGATTGTTTTCACGAACCTTTGGGACAATACCTGTTGTGTCGAAGATTAAGATTGAAGAATCTTGAGGGCATTGTTGGATGGAAATATTATGTGCATGGATAGAGATATTTTGAAAAAGTTTATGGATTTCACTTGCAAATATTTTTCTAAAGCGAGAGAGAGTAGAGATAGAAGGGACATTGCCATGAAGATTACAAAATGAGCGAAGTTCGAATGAGTTGAGTAAGACAGCACGAAGCTGAGTTAAAGTATTGAGTTTGAGCAATTTTTGGACGAGGAAGCAACAAAGCATAGATTCTAAAGAGAAGTATCTATGCTTACCGAAATATTTGTAGTAGGCATTGTAGAAAGAAGAAGGTATATAATGTGACAAGTCAATGAATTTATTGAACAAGCCCAAGAGGCTTTCAGGCTTGTAGAGAGCCGAAGCCTTTAGGTGGGAGAATAGGTCTATGAAAGAAAGTTGTTTAGGTTTGGTGTTGAACATTTTGGAACCCTCCTCATAGTAGAAAATTTGTTTTATATAATCATATTTTACTACAATTATGAGGAGGGTGACCAGTCTTTTTTGATTCTATGTAAAGCTTGATAACGCTCATCTTGAGCGTTTTTGCAAAAGGCTATTTTTTAAAATTTAAAAGAGAGGATGGTATTGGCATTGCTAAAAGATGAGCTTTATAGAAGAGTTTTGATTTTTGATGGGGCGATGGGCACTCAGCTTATTCAAAATGGCTTGACAGAAGATGAATGTCCTGATTTGTGGTCGGTATCACGACAGGATGTAGTTTCGTCTATTCACAAGCAGTACTTTGAAGCTGGCTCTGACTGTGTTGAGACAAACACCTTTGGCGCAAACAGAGAAAAGCTCAAGAAATATGGACTTGAAAATGAGGTTGAGAATATAAACAAATGGGCGGTCAAGCTTGCAAAAGAGGTTGCAAAAGAGTATAGCGGGTATGTTGGGCTCTCTGTTGGACCAACAGGCAGGCTTTTTATCCCTTCAGGTGATCTTAGCTTTGATGAGGCAGAAAGAATATTTTACGAACAGATTTTGAGTGGAATTCAAGCGGGAGCAGATTTTGTTTCGATTGAAACCATGTCTGACATAAAAGAAGCAAAGGCTGCGTTTTTTGCATATAAAAAGGCAAAAGAAGAGTTGAATAAAGATATACCCTGTTTGGTGTCTTTTACGTTTGAACAAAACAAGAGGCTTTTGATGGGAACCCCTCCAGAGGTTGCAGCATACTATTTCAGTTTAATTGGCTGTGACATTGTTGGTGCTAACTGCTCTGGTGGTGCGATGCATCTTTTAGAAGTTATAAAGCAGATGCAAGGTTTTTCGTTTGTTCCGCTTTCAGTAAAGCCAAACGCAGGGCTGCCCAAGGTACTTGATGGCAAGACTGTGTATGAAAGCTGCATTCCTGAGTTTGTAAATTTGGCAGATGAGTTTGTTGAAAATGGAGTCAGGCTCTATGGTGGGTGCTGTGGCACAAACCCTGAGTATATCAGAGCAATATCAAAGGTTTTAAAAGGAAAAGAGGTTTCATTTGAAAGTAGCATACAGAAGAAGTTTATAACATCAATTTATTCCTTGCTTGATATTTCTCAAAAATTTAGCGTATATGAATTCAAGCTCACAAATGATTTCTCAGCAGAAGCTGTCTTTGAACTTGCAGGGCTTGAAGAGGATGCAATATTTGTTGATATTGATGAGAATGTAGAGCCTGAGGTTTTAAAAGAATTTTTAATAGAATCTCAGGATTTTTCTAAAAAACCTTATATTTTTAATATAGAAACAAAGTCTCATATAGATGTTATTGAAAGGTATTACTTTGGCGTATATGGGGCAGTATCAAGCATGCACGGCAAAAGCGCAGTCAAAGTGCTGATTTAAGAATAAGATGAGGAGGTTGCAAGTTGAAGAAAAGCTTTAGAGAGTTTTTAAAAGAGCAGTCTACCGTAATTTTTGACGGTGCAATGGGCACAGAGCTTTTGAACAGAGGATTTTCGCTGGACTTTCCACTTGAGTGGGCAAATGTAACAAGACCTGAGCTTGTAAAGCAAATTCACACAGACTATATTTTGGCAGGCGCAAGTAGCATTGAAACTAACACGTTTGGTGCAAATGAGTGCAAGCTCAAAGTTTTTGGGTTTGAAAACGAGGTTGAGAGGATAAACAGAAGTGCTGTCAGGATTGCAAAAGAGGCAGCAGAAAATAAAGTTTATGTCATAGGCAGTGTTGGACCGCTTGGGAAACCAGTTGGAAGTGGTTTTGAGATAGATGCTAGACGAGCAAAAGAGGTGTACAAAAGACAGCTTTATTTTCTTTTGGACGAAGGGGTTGATGCAATAATCTTTGAGACAGCTGCATCAACACATGAGGTTCAAATCGCAATTGAAGCTTTGAAGGAGCTAAATGATAAAATTCCATATATAATTCAATTTTCCTTTACCAAAGATCTGAGCACAATATATGGGGAAGATATCTACAGGGTAATAGAATTTTTGAAATCCACAGATGCAGATGTTGTGGGACTTAACTGCGGCAATGGTCCTCAAAAGACTTTAGAGGCTTTGAAGATATTCTCCCAACATTTAAAAGGTCCATTTTCTGTCCAGCCGAATGCAGGGTATCCCCAGCTTGTGCAGGGAAGGCTTATTTTTTCAACATCAGCTAAGTATTTTGCATCATTTGTTCCTGAATATATAAAGCTTGGTGCAAAAGTTGTTGGTGGATGCTGCGGAACAACTCCTGAACATATAAAGGCTATAAAAGAAAAAGTAAAAGAGTTTTCACCCAGCATAGAAGTTGAAGTGAGTGAGAGAAAAGAAGAACAGAAAGCAGTTTTAAAAGACACTCCATCTGAGCTTTCTCAAAAGCTTGGCAAAAAATTTATCTTTACAGTTGAGATAAGTCCACCCAAAGGAATTGAGCTTGAAAAGACAAAAGAGGGTGTGAAGCTTTTAAAAGAGGCCGGAGCAGACACAGTAAACATTGCAGACTCTCCAATGGCAAGGGTCAGAATCTCTCCAATTGCTCTTGCTCATATACTCAAAGAAGAGCTGGGTATGGAGTCAATACTGCACTTTACATGCAGGGATAGGAACCTTATCTCTCTTCAGTCAGAGCTTCTGGGTGCAGCAGCACTTGGAGTTAAAAATGTGTTGGCGCTCACAGGTGACCCACCATCAATTGGCGACCATCCACAGGCAAAACCAGTGTTTGATGTTAACTCTGAAGGTCTTGTTTTAATTCTGAGTAGGCTAAATAACGGTACAGATTACATGGGCAATCCCATTGGCAAGGCAACAAACTTTACAATAGGTGTTGCGCTGAATCTTAACGCAGATGATTTGGGAAAAGAGATAGAAAAGCTCAAGCACAAGATTGAAAATGGGGCGCACTTTATCGAAACACAGCCAATTTACGATGCAGAAACACTGGAGAGGTTTTTAGAAAAGGTTGACTTTACCCTGCCACCAATTTTGGGTGGAATTTTGCCGCTTAGGTCCTCTCGCCATGCCGAGTTTTTGCACAATGAAGTGCCAGGAATCACAATACCAGACAAAATCCGCGAGAGAATGCGCAGTTCCAAGGAACCTGCAAAAGAGGGAGTAGAGATTGCCTGTGAGATAGTTGACAGAATAAAACACATGGTAAGTGGCATCTACATCATGCCACCGTTCGAAAAATATGAGATGGCTGTGGAGATAATTAGGAATTTTAGATATTAAAGAGAGAAATTACAAAAATGGAAAGGCTGCACAAGTAGCCTTTTATTTTTTGACTTTCAATAGAAAAATATAGTATAATTTTCTCAATATAACATGCTATTTTTTAATCTTTCCTTGAGAGGAGAACCTCAAAAATGAAAAAAGCATACCTTTTACAAAAACTTAATTTAAGCCTTCTTGATGATGCAAAGCCTGATGAACTTATAATTCTTCCGCGTCGATTTGTTATAAATAAGCTCAAAGAAAAGCTTGTTGAAAAAAACGGAGTTCTTTTTGATATTGATATATTTACATTTGATGATTTAATAACCCCTGGCAAAAATGAGGTGCTAAAGACACGGAAGGTAATCACAAGGGATCAAGAAGTTTTAATTATATTTCAACTTCTCAAAAGCATTTTCAAAGGAAAGACAAGTTTTGAAGATGTTTTGACATACGAGTTTACAAATCAGGTCATATACCTTTTGAATTTAATGTTTTTGGAGTCGAAAGAATATTCGCAAAAAACTTTTGAAGTAGCTGATAATTATAGTTTTTTAAAAGAACTTTTTGGAAAATACAAGGAATACCTTGCCCAAAACAACCTTGTGAACTTTTCCTACCTTCAGGATTTGGCTATAAAATTTTTTGAAGAACACAGACTTGAACTTAAAAACTATAGTGCTGCCAAGATAGCATTTTTCCCAGATTTTAGATGCGACCAAAAAAGAATACTAAAGCTTATCGCAGAGAAAATAACTGATATAGAAGTTTTTATGCCGTTTTTTGATGATATTGAGATTTGCAAAGAGACTGCCAAGTTTTTAGAATCGCTTGGATTTGACATGGTGTTTGATATGGAAGAGAAAAATTCAAGATGGGGTTTAAATTTGGAATATCCTGAGCTTAAAGTATTTTCTTATCCAAATATAATCCTTGAAATAAACGCTCTTGTAAAAGAAATCAAAAAAGATATAGCTGAAAAGAAAATAGATTTTGACAAGATAGCCGTTGTTGTGCCAAGTGTGGAAAGATATAAAGATGCTCTTATGCAGACTTTTTCCGAGGAGATGTTACCTGTAAACTTGAGCTGTCAGAAAAGTCTTATAGAATTTGGATTTATAAAATTTGCTTTAGAGCTTTTAGAGTTTTTAGGTGGAGAATTTGATAAAAAGAATTTTGAACGGATAATATCGCATAGATTTTTGAACACAGAAAAGGCAGACTTTGAGATTTTGTTTTCTAAGATAAAAAATGTTAGCATTTTAGAACTTGAGCAAATAGAAATAGTTCTTGAAGAGTTAGAGTTTTTTGCTAATCTGTATGCCTTTGACGATGTGATTGAAAACCTCACTAAAATTTGGAGGGTTTTTAATAGACTCAAGAGAATAAAAAATGAATATGATAAGTTACCAAAATCGTTTAATAGCTGGTTTGAAAATACAAGAAAGGTTTTTGAAAAATTAGGTGTAACAAAGCATGCAGAATTTGTAAATGACATTGAATTTGTGAAAGCATTTTATTATTTAAATGAGATTTTCAAAAAAAGCAAAGAAGATTTTAAAGAGTTTGACTCTGAATTTACTTTTGAAGAATTTTTAGATATTTTTAAGACTATTCTTTCTCAAAAGATGGTTGATACATCGATTAATATCTTAAATGGAATTGACGTTATAAGTCTTCAGGATGCTTTAGGTGGCTGTTTTCAAAAGGTCTATCTAATTGGGCTTTCGGACGATATTTTACCGCGTTCAAGGTCTGAGGGATTTTTGATGAACATGAGATTAAAAGAAGAGCTCATGCTTGATGAGATAAAAGATTTTGACTACATATTCCAAAAAGACCTTATATATTTTAGAAGTATTATAAACTCTTATAATATATATATGTCATATCCACGTTATTATCAAACACAAGTTGACAAAAGCCCATTTTTGGAGTTAGAAGATATTAAAGAAGTTTCAATTTATAGGGGCTATATACCAAGTGATAATCAACTGACATATAGAGAATATAAATTTTTAAAAAATTCAAATGAGAAAAGTTTTGAAAAAACTTGCACGTGCAATAATATTCCGCAAATTAATAGAATAAAAGACAGAGAGCTAATTGAATATCAGAGCTGTCCTTTAAAATTTGCCTTCAAAAAATTTGGTGTTGATGAGAAGGAGAAAGAAGAAAAGCATTTTATTTCGAACCTGCAGCTTTTGTTTTCATGTATTCAAAAGATACTTTCTTCAAAAACACCGCAGGAAACACTTGATTTTTTGCTTTCAAATATTCGCTATACGCACAACGAATCAGTTAAAAAATTTGCAGCATTAGATATTTTGCAAATATCTCTTGAAATTGTTGAGAAAATGAATGAATACGGGGTTATAGAGTTTATTCCTCAAAATATTAAAGACAAGGTATTTGTAATAAGAAAGATGTTTGAAGGAGTTGAACTTCAACTCTTTCCTAATTTTGTTGTGAAAATTGATAACCAAGAAATATGCGGTTTTGTAAAAACAAAAGTTTCATCCGAAAAAGAAATTGATAAGATTTGGATTGCTAATTGCATCTTTGAGCTGGACAAAGTTGCTGCTATATATCTTTTTGAAAAACCGCGATTTGTGATTCATGAAAAGACAAATGAGTCTTTGGATAAGCTAACTCAAGAGATTTTAAGTGGACTAAAAGAAGGGATTCATAAACTTGGTGAAATTGAAACTTATAAAAAGGCACAGACAGTTAAAAACTGTTTTTCTTGCGAATATAGCCATGTTTGTCTATTATTTTAAAACAAAAATATCAAGGGATGGTTGAAAAAATGGGCAATATAATTATTTATAGCGCTTCAGCTGGCTGTGGCAAGACAGAAAATATCGCAAATCTTTATATAGACATCATAAATTCTAAGAAAGCTACCCCAAATGAAATTGTCTGCATAACGTATACAGAAAAGGCAGCAAGAGAGCTTAAGAGCAGAATCATCTCAAAAGCAAAGCAAAGAGGGCTTGATTTGCTTACAATTTCAAAGATTCAAAATTCCCATATTAAGACCATACACTCATTTTGTATGTATCTTTTAAGATTTTACTGGGCATGGGCAAGGGTTGATGCAAACTTTAAAATTGTTCCTGACCAGAATAGACTCATGCTAAAACTCATAGACAATTATCTTTCAGTTTTTCCTGCAACATTGGGGAGATTGCCTCAGGAGAAGTTTTTTATAGAAGAATATCTTCACTATATTGAAAATATAGCACAGGAATTTAACAATTCGTCAAAATATATCAACAAAGCTTATCACCTTGAAAGTGAAACTTTTTATATTTTTGATCATCTATCAGACAGTTTAAATAGCATGTTTTTAAAAGAACTTACATACGATTTGGTCTTGCAGAGAACCTTTGAACTTTTAAACATTCCAGAAGTAAATAAAGATATAAAAACCAGATTTAAATACTTAATTGTTGACGAGTTTCAAGACTCAAACTTTTTACAAAAATCAATTTTTGAGAATATAGCTGAAAACATTTATTACATCGGAGACAAAAAACAGTCCATTTACCGTTTTCAGGGTGCGGAGCCAGAGGTGTTTGATGAAGCTATAGAAAACTGCAGCCAGGTTTTAGAGCTTTGTGAAAACTTTAGAACAAACTCAGAGCTTGGCAAAAAGATTGACAAGGTTGCATCTATACTTTTTCCCAATTACAAACCACTTTCTTATAAACATCAGGCTGACGGATTTTTAAAGATAGTTGAAATTGTAAATGAAACAAAAGAAGATATTATTCGAAATGAAGCTATATATGTTGCTAAAAAGATAAAAGAGATGGTTGAAGATGGTGTTAAGATTAGTGTAGGTGGAAAACCAGAAAGAAGGCTAAAATATTCTGATTTTGCCGTGCTATCGCGCAAGATTCAAAACATTGCTCATATATACAAGAAAGTGTTTGAGGATTATGAAATTCCCCTTGATATAAACTTTAAAAGAGGACTTTCAGAACAAAAAGAGATAGTACCGCTTTTAGGTTTTCTTGAGATTTTACAATATCCGAACAAAAAATCAGGGTACTTGAGACTTCTTGCAAATGACATATTTAAAGTGGACAGATTCACGCTTCTTTTTTGCGAGATGAGCAAAATAGAATGTTATGTTCCAGAAGATGTTTTAAAGTTCATTGCAAAACAGCGTGATAACCTGTTTGTAAAAAAGATTTCAGAGATTTTATATGAGTTTGAAGATATGTTTGAGTACAGTTACAAAGTCTATAAATATTTTGGGAAGGCGGCATATGAAAACGTCAGGCTTTTTTACGACTTGGCAGAAGAGAGCAATAGCTTTTCATTAGAAGACCTTTTAAATTTTATTAACAATCAGGGTGAAAAGATGTCAGGTTATTCTGCACTTGATGACAGTGTTGTGCTCATAAGTATCCATTCAGCAAAAGGGCTCAGTTTTCCAATAGTGTTTTTGGTCGGACTTTGCGAAAGTACAGGGTACTTTTCGGGCAGAAGTCCAAAACTGAGAGGTTCTTATGATACAAGCACGAAAGAATATATAATTGCTCCTTTCTGGATGGAAAAAGAATATACAAGAATAAAGAATATATCAAAGCAGCAAGAAAAAGAGGAGCTTAAAAGGCTTTTTTATGTTGCCTTAACAAGACCAATGGCAGGACTTTTTATGATAAATTCAACGGTAAAAGAAGCTATAAAAAAAAGAGGGGGAGCAAAGTCGTTTGGTGAAGAGATAGGTTTTAATTACATCCTCACAAAAGCAGAGGAGATTGGAATTGAAAAGGAAGTTGTAAGAATAAAAGAGGCAGAAAAAACGTCGCAGGATTTTGACTCAAGTTCAGAAAATAACAACATATCTTATGCTTTGCCATCTATAATTTTGCCAGATGAATTTGAAAATAGATTTAAAATTTTATCGCCTTCGCACATAATGGATTTTAAAAGATGTCCTGCCATGTTTTCGCTAAAGTATATAATGGGTCTTCCAGTTTTTGATGAGCAAAGCTCAAAAGAGGAGATACAGCAAAATGCAAAAGCGCTTGGCACAACTGTCCACAGAGTTTTGGAGCTAACAAAAATAAAAGATATTGATGATATTAATAATCTTGAGAGTAACATTTCTTTAGCTGTGCTTGAGAACGATTTTGAAGATAAAGAACTTGTAAGAAAACTTGTTTTTAACTTTTTTAAAAGCAGTTTTATCAGAGAAATAAAGGGTAAGGTAATAAAAGAAGAAAGCGAACTTCGTTTTTATTACAAGCTTGGAAGTCAAATGATATATGGAATAATCGATAAGGTGTATCATCTTGAGAATAAAATTTTTCTCATTGATTTTAAAACAAATCTTAACTTTGATGATAAAAAGTTTGAAAGCTATATTCCGCAACTTTGCATTTATACACAGGCAATAAGACAAAGAGAGCCACAGAAAGATATCATGTCTTCAATCTTTTGGCTAAGAGAAGGTAAAAGTTTTGATTACATTCCAGAAACGGAACACATTGAAGAGGTAAAAGAGGTAATTGGGAGGATAAGAAATATCAAAAGTAAAAAAGACATTCTTATGTTAATAGAAGAGTATACCAAAGGCAATTGTAGCGGATGTGAATATGAATTTTACTGCAAGGATGAGCAAAATATTAAATTGATAAGGAAAAAGCTTGAATAGATTTTCTTTTTTCCTTGTTTTAAAAAAATTAGAGGTTTGCAAAGAAAGACAAAAAGAGGTTAAAATAAAATATGCGCGGTTTTGCTCAAAGAATATATCAAGAAATTATTTAAAAGGAGATACAGGGTATGCTTGTTGATTTTATGAAAATATCAACCGTTGACTATCCAAAAAAAATTGCAGCTACTTGTTTTTTCGGTGGCTGCAATTTTTCGTGCCCTTTTTGCTACAACTCAGATCTTGTGAATTTCAAAGGAAGCTTTATGGATGATAGCATCTTTTTTGAATATTTGGACAAAAGAAAAGGCATAGTTGACGCTGTCTGTATTACAGGTGGAGAGCCAACTTTGAATGAAGAGTATTTAACTGAGTTTATAAAGAAAATAAAAAATCGTTCATTACTTGTCAAACTTGACACAAATGGTTCAAGACCGGAGGTTTTACAAAGGCTTTTAGATGCTGGTCTTCTTGACTATGTCGCAATGGACGTAAAAGCCCCGCTTGAAAAGTACCCCCAGATCACAGGTTTTTCTGACGTTGACAAAATCAGAAGATCAATAGAGATATTGAAAAATTCAAATATTGATTATGAATTCAGAACAACAGTGAACAAAAACCTTCATACAGTTGAGGATATATTAAATATTGCAAGGCTTTTAAAAGATAGCAGACTTTATGTCATAAAACCTTATAAATACACACCTGAAGTTTTAGATGAAAAAATAAGCGGAAATAAGGATTTGGAGATGGAGTACTTGCAGGAGATTTATAATCGGGCAAAACAGGAAGGTATCGACAACATCAAAATTGGTGGCAAAGTCTGAATTTTTTGCTATTTATAGCGGTTTTACACATACGAGGTGATTTTTATGACAAGGATCAAGGCACAGCTGCAGCAGATGGTTTTAGCATTCAAAGAGATAAATCCAAACGCTAAAAAGATCCTATTTTTTGAGCCCATTTTCACTATTCCATATGCCATGTTTATCATCTACTCCTCACTTTACATGACAAGAGTGGGAGTAAAGGATTACCAGATAGGACTGCTGTCAACAGTGCTGAATTTGGTGATGCTTATCACATCACCCTTTGCAGGACTGCTTGTAAACAAATTTGGACGCAAAAAGGTTTTGCTTATTGGCGATTTTCTGTCGTGGTGCGTGTATGCATATATATTTTTCTTTGCCAAGGATTTTACATGGTTTTTAATTGCTACCGTCTTTAACGGACTTATGAGAATTCCTGAGCTTGCATGGCGACTTCTTTTAATGGAAGATGCAACCGAAAACGAAAGAGTAGCAATCTATTCTGTGACTGTATTTGTGTGGAATATGGGTAACCTTTTTGCACCTTTAATGGGCGTTCTTGTTGCAAGGTTTGGCTTGGTACCTGCAACTAAATGGACAGTCCTTGCGTTTGGTATTCTGGTAAATATACTCATTGTGGTAAGACATCTTGTGACATCTGAGAGCTCTGTGGGTCAAAAGCTTGTGCAGGAAAATTCTGATAGCAATAATAATGGTTTTTCTGAGTGGTTTGACAGTTTAAAGTATATGTTCAGAAACAGGCAACTTCTACTGATTGTACTTGTCACCATATTTGGCAACGTTGCCCTGATATTCAGAGACACATATAAAAATATATACTTGAGTGAAGCTTTGCATTATCCAGATAGCATAATTTCGGTGTTTCCTACGCTATGGAGTGCGGTGGCACTTATATTTGTAATATTTTTAATCCCGAATCTGAAAGAACAAAAACATGACACTGTCCTTTTTTGGGGAATGCTTTTAATTACTGTCTCGAATGCTTTAATTTTGGTTGCCCCACCCGGAACGTTTGGTTTTATTTTGATGATAATTGTAACAGTACTTGGCAGCATAGGAGCTGCAGTATATTATTCTTTTGTTGATGCTATCTTGGCAAATTCTGTTGATGATGCTAGAAGAGCGCATGTCCTGTCAATTACAATGTTTTTGATTTCTCTTTTTTCAATGCCTGTTGGTGCAATAGCCGGGCAGTGTTATACCTTTTCAAAGAGTTTGCCTTTTGTACTTGCTACAATCTTTACCCTTTTGTGCACAGTTTTGATTTTCTTCAAGGTAAGAATAAGAAGAGCCCAAGAAAGACAGTAGCTTGACGTTATTGTTCGGATATAATTCAAAATAATTACAAATGTTGCAAGGACATTGCCAAAGGTATAGAATAAAAAACAGAAGTAAAATCATCTGGGGGTGTAAAATGCCAACAGTCAAAGATGTTGCCCAAAGAGCTGGTGTTTCTGTTGCAACAGTTTCAAGGGTGCTGAATAATTCAGAAAAGGTCTCTGAACAAACGCGACAGAAGGTTTTAAAGGCGATAGAAGAACTGGGATTTAAGCCTAATCTTCTTGCAAGAAACTTCCGAAAAGACAAGTCGAATCTGATATTAGTTATACTTCCTACAATTGCTAATGCATACTTTGCGCGTGTTGTTAAAGGTATTGAGGATACTGCTCGAAAAAATGGTTATGGAATACTTCTTTGCACAACACAAAACAGCCCTGAGATTGCAGCTGAGTATTTAAAACTTATAGAAAAAAAACAGGTTGATGGGGCGATAATTGCATCTGCAAAGATTGAGATTGATTTTTGCAAAGATCTTGATACAAGAAGGATTGTTCAGGCATGCGAGTTTTATCCTTTTTTGGACACTTCATTTGTGACAATAGACCACAAAAGAGCGTTTTATGACGTTGTAGACTACCTTATAAAAAAAGGCAAAAAAAATATTCTATGCGCAATTGGAAACGAAGACATCCCCTCTGAGTTTGAAAGGAAAGAAGGATACAGAAAAGCTCTTGAAGAAAATGGACTTCAGTTTAGAGAAGAGAATGTCATAAGATGCAGCTATGGCTGGACAGAGCTTTATGAGAAACTAAAAAATCTTTGTTGTCTTAAAAAATACGATGCAATTGCCTGCTCTTCAGATTTGATGGCAGTTGGGGCAATAAAGGCTGCCAAAGCTCTGGGGCTTAAAGTCCCTGATGAGTTTTCTGTGACAGGTTTTGACAATATCATGATGTCAAGATTGTATGAGCCTTCAATCACAACAGTTGCACAGCCTATGTATTCAATAGGCGAGAAGGCAGCCCAGATTTTAATTGATACACTTGAAAGTCCAGGTGCTTTTGAAAAACAAAAAATAATACTTCCTCATGAGCTCAAGACAAGAGAGTCTGCCTGAGGGTTATTTTTTATTCTTAAACCATTGTAATTGATTACACTATGAGTTATAATATCTTATGTAATCAATTACACTATTGAGGAGGCAGGGAAAATTGAAAAAGCTAAAACTTGCTATAATCGGATGCGGTTCAATCACAAGGCACAGGCATGCGCCGGAGGCAAAGCAAAATCCCGATGTTGATCTTGTTGCTGTATGTGACAGAAATTTTGACCGTGCAAAAGCCATTGCTGAAAAGTTTAAAGTTGAAAATGTCTATGATGATTATGAAAAGATGCTAAGAGAAATAAAACCTGATGCAGTAGTGGTTGCAACGCCAAATTATCTTCATGCTGATGCTACTATAAAAGCTTTAAAAGAGGGTGCTCATGTTCTTTGTGAAAAGCCAATGGCAACAAAAGAAGATGAGTGCAGAATGATGGTAGAGACTGCAAAAGAGATGGGCAAGTTTTTGATGATTGCTCACAACCAGAGGTTCAATGAAGCCCACAAAAAGGCAAAAGAGGTAATACAAAGCGGTGAGCTTGGGAAAGTGCTGAGTTTTAAAACAACCTTTGGTCATGGCGGACCTGAGAGCTGGAGCTCAGACAAGCCCGATACATGGTTTTTCCACAAAGAAGCAGCAAGCTTTGGAGCTATGGGCGACCTTGGCGTTCACAAGATTGACCTTATGAGATTTTTGCTTGGTGAGGAGTTTGTTGAAGCAGCTGCGTTTGTTACAACTCTTTCCAAGAAGTATCCAAATGGTCAGCCAATTGACGTTGACGACAATGCAGTCTGCATTTTAAAGACACAGAGCGGCGCGATTGGGACTTTAACTGCTTCATGGACTTACCCGGGAAGTGAGGATAACTCAACTGTAATCTACTGTGAGAAAGGTTCAATTACACTTTACGCAGACCCGAAATTTTCGATGATAATAAGATATGCAAACGGTCAAAAAGCATATTTTGAGCTTGACACAATGCAGACAAATGAAAGACAAACAAAATCAGGTGTTTTAGACGAATTTATTGATTGTATCTTGACAAACACACCACCCAAAATTTCTGGGGAAGAAGGCTTAAAGACCATGAAGGTTGTGTTTGCATGTTTTGAGTCAGCAAAGACTGGCAGAATTGTAAGGATTGATTATTAAGCATTGGTCCAAATTCTAAAGATGGAAAGGGGAGCAAACTATAGCATGAAACTTGGGTTTTTAACAGCCTGCCTTCCAAAACAAAGTCTTGAAAATCTTGTTGTGTGGGCAAAAAATATTGGTTTTGAGATGCTGGAGGTTGCTTGCTGGCCTGTAAAAAATACAAGAGACTACTCTAGCACAACCTTGGATGTTATAAAGCTTACAAGAGACGAAGCAGAAAGAATAAAAAAACTTTTTGAGCAGAACAATATGCAAATTTCTTCTCTTGCATACTATGACAACAACCTGCACCCTGACCTTGTGATAAGAAAATCTTACCATGACTATTTAAAAAAGGTGATTGATGCAGCGAATCTTCTTGGTGTAAAGTATGTTGGCACATTTGTTGGCAGAAACTACAACAAGACTATTAAAGAAAACTTTGATGAGTTTGAGATTGTCTTTAGAGAGATTTTGGAGTATGCAAAGTCAAAAAATGTTTCTATTATAATAGAAAACTGCCCTATGCCAGGCTGGAACCCAAATGGTGGATGGACGGGTACAATCTCATATTCACCTGAACTTTGGGAAGAGATGTTTTCAAGGCTTCCGTATGACAACTTTGGTTTGAACCTTGACCCGTCACACCTTCTTTGGCTTGGTATTGACCCTGTTTCGGTCATAAAAGAATTTAAAGACAAAATATTCCATGTCCATGCAAAGGATACTCAGATTTTGAAAGACAAGCTCAATAAATATTCCATTTTTGGTAGCCAGATTCAAAGAAAAAATGAATGGGATATGGGATATTGGGTGTACAGAATGCCAGGTCGTGGCGAGATTGACTGGAAAGCATTTTTGAAAGAGCTAAAACAAAACGGCTATAACTTTGTTGTAAGCATAGAACATGAAGACCCAGAATTTGAGGGGACTGAAGAAAAAGTAAAAGAGGGACTAAGGCTTGGTTTTGAATATTTAAAGGGCATCTTGAACGAAATTTAGCAAAAACCATTTTCTTTGAACGGTCGGGAGTAAAATTTTGCCGGCCGTTTTTATTTTGTAACAACTTTTTAATATTGGAGTAGTAGAAGCAGGCATAAAAAAAGGGTAAAATATTATATATGAAAATCTTAAAAAAATCAAAGTAAGGGGCAGGCAAAAATGGTAGGATATTTGCTTCCGCATCCACCAGTGCTTATTCCCGAAATTGGCAGAGGCGATGAGAAAAGATGTCAGGCAACTTTGGATGCTTTGGAAAAAGTGGCATGCGAGATAGCTGAGTATAAGCCTGAGGTTATAGTCATAATATCGCCGCATGCGCCTGTGTTTTCAGATGCTTTTTTCTTAAATGATAAACCAGAAATTGGTGGAAGCCTTGCAAGATGGGGTGTATATGGAATTGAATTTAGGTTTAAAAATAACCTTGAGATAGTTCAAGACATAGCAAAAATGTGTAGCCAGGAAGGGTTGACGGTTGGGTTTGTGTCAGACAAAATTCAAAAAAGATATGGCGTTTCGCGAGATCTTGACCATGGCGCGTTAGTTCCGCTTTATTTTATCACCAAAAAGTATAAAGACTTTGAGCTTATACACACAGCTTACTGTATGCTTGATGATATAAAGCTTTATAAATATGGAATGATACTCAGAAGAGCAGTCGAAAAACAAGGGAAAAGAGGCTTGATTGTAGCTTCAGGTGACCTTTCGCACAAACTCTCTTACGATGGACCTTACGGGTTTGCAAAGGAAGGACCAGAGTTTGACAGACTTTTGGTTGAGCTTTTACAAAGTAGCAACACACGCGCACTTTATGACATAGACCCTGAGCTTTCAGAGAAGGCGGCAGAATGTGGTTTTAGGTCCATAAAGGTTTTGCTTGGAGCATTTGAGGGGTATGAGATAGAATCCAAGGTTTATTCGTATGAAGGACCTTTTGGCGTTGGATACTGTGTTGCTGCCTTTTACCAGAAAGGGGAAGCATGCTCTTCTTTGTTTGATGAGATAGTGAAAAAAAGAGAAGAGAGACTAAAGAGAATAAGAGAAAATGAAGATGAGTATATAAGACTTGCAAGAGAAAGCTTAGAATACTATGTAAGACACCGCAGGTATTTGGACTATATACCGGAGTATGTCACAGAAAGAATGCTAAAAGAGAAGGCAGGAGTTTTCGTGTCAATCAAAAAGGATGGGAATTTAAGAGGCTGTATAGGCACAATTTTCCCGACACAGGAGAACATCGCAAAAGAGATAATCAGAAACGCTGTTGCAGCAGGGTTTCACGACCCGAGGTTTGAAGAGGTCACCGAAGATGAGCTTGACAGTCTTGTGTATGATGTTGATATTCTAAGCCCACCTGAGAAGGTAAACTCGAAAGACCAACTTGACCCTAAAAAATATGGGGTTATTGTGAGAAAAGGGACAAGGCAAGGGCTTTTGCTTCCTGACCTTGAAGGTGTTGACACGGTTGAAGAGCAGCTCAGGATCGCCTGCAGAAAAGCAGGAATTGACTATGAAAGTGAAGATTTTGAGATAGAAAGGTTTACAGTTGAAAGACACAAGTAAGGGAAGATGGCAGATGGTTGAGGCAAGATATTATGAAAAGCTTGAAGGCAAAAAAGTCAGATGCAAGCTCTGTCCGCATGGTTGTATTCTACCACAGGGCAGTACAGGTTTTTGCAGGGCAAGAAAAAATGTTGATGGCATTCTGTATTCGCTAAACTATGGCTATATCTCTTCGATTGCATTTGACCCTATAGAGAAAAAACCTCTTTATCATTTTTATCCGGGGTCAAGCATACTCTCTGTAGGAACGTTTGGGTGTTCGTTTAGATGCCTTCACTGTCAGAACTTTGAGATTTCCCAGCTAACTCCAAATGTGTTCGAGGTTGAGACTGAAAAGCTAATTGCTCTTGCTAAAAAAGACCCAAAATGCATCGGTATTGCTTTTACTTACAATGAACCCACCATCTGGTTTGAATATGTAATGGATGTGGCAAAAGCTTTTAAACAGGAAGGGCTAAAGACTGTGCTTGTTACAAACGGATATTTGAACGAGGAGCCGCTCAATGACCTTCTTGAAGTGATAGATAGTGCTAACATTGATGTGAAAGCTTTTAATGAGGAGTTTTATAAAAAGGTTTGCAGCGGGGATTTGGAATCGGTAAAAAGGTTTGTTGAGATCTGCGCTAAAAAGATTCATATTGAAATAACAACACTCATTATTCCAACGTTAAATGATAGGGATGAAGAAATAGAAAATCTTGCAAAGTGGATTGCCTCAATTGATGATAGAATTCCGCTGCACCTTACAAGATATTTTCCAAGATACAAGATGACTCTTCCACCAACACCAAAGGAGACATTAATGAGACTAAGAGAGGTTGCTAAAAAGTATCTTGTAAATGTGTATCTTGGTAATATTTAGAAAATAGTGGGGGAGAAAGGTTTGTTGAAAGATTTTTCTTTTTATCTTCAGGAGTTTTTGAGAAATGTGACGCTTATAAGAATAACACCGTTTGATATTATTGACATTGCAATTGTGTCGTTTGTGATATACAAAATAATTGTGTGGATAAAAGACACAAGAGCGTATCAGCTCATAAAAGGGATAGCGGTGCTGATTGTTATTACACAGGTGAGCAAGTGGCTGAGTCTTAATGTCATAAACTGGCTTTTGACGAATACACTATCTTACGGTGTTTTGGCGCTTTTGATAGTTTTCCAGCCAGAGCTGAGACGTGCTTTAGAGGAGATTGGAAGAAGCAAAATCTGGGGCAAGTTTTTGTGGCTTGGCCCTGATGAGGAAATGGCAATAAAGTGGCAAAACAGCGTTGAAGAGATCATAAAGGCTGTGATGTATCTTTCCAAAAACAAGATTGGTGCATTGATTGTTGTCGAAGGTCAGACCAAAATAGGGGATATTATCAACACAGGGATTATAATTGATTCAGAGATTTCATCCCAGCTTTTGATAAATATATTTATTCCAAACACCCCACTTCATGATGGCGCAGTGATTATAAGAGATGGGAAGATAAAAGCGGCTGCATGTTTTTTGCCTCTATCCGAGAATAGATACATAAGCAAAGAACTTGGAACACGACACAGAGCGGCACTTGGGATATCCGAAAACTCTGATGCAACAGCAATTGTTGTATCAGAAGAGACAGGGATTATTTCTGTTGCGTACAATGGTGGGCTTACAAGAAACTTAGGACCTGAGGCCTTGAGGAAGATACTTCTCAGGCCTTTGAAGCAAGAAAAAGAGAAGAATGGGCTAAGTATTTTTAAGTGGAGGCGTTAGAGTTTGAAAAAGATTACGATAAAAAAACCAAAAGACGACAATTTCTGGCTTAAGATAGTTTCAATTTTGATTGCAATTGTTCTGTGGTTCTATGTAAATAGCATTATAAATCCTATAAAGAAAAGAGAGATAATTATTCCCATTAGATACAACGTTGCAACTTTGTCAAAAGGCCTTGTGATGACAGAAGCTGATGCAAAAGAGGTAAGAATAGTTATAAGCGGTACACAGGATGAACTTAGCAAGGTTGACGAAAAGAATATCCAAGCAATGGTAGATTTTTCTGATATAAGACAGACAGGAGAAGTAAAACTTCCAGTAGCTATCCAGAATCCTTACCACAGGATTAACATTGAGAGTGTGTATCCCAAAAATGTTACGGTATCTATTGACAATCTTGTGACAATCCAGAAAGATGTTTCTGTTGAGATAAACGGAAATCCCAAGAAGGGTTATATTATAAATAATTATCAGGAAGAGCCTAATGTGATAAGCATAAAAGGTGCTGAGAGTGATATAAAAGAGATTTCAAAATGCATAGCCCAGCTGAACCTGAGCCTTAACGACAGGTCGTTCAAAGCGTCTGTCCCTGTAAAGGTGATAGATTCAAGGGGAAAAGACATAACATCGCTTTTTGACCTGTCCCAAAAGAGCATAGATGTGTATGTGGAGATACTCAAAACAAAGCAAGTGCCCTTGAGTGTCAAGTTTAAAGGTAGTCTTCCACCCAGTAAAGTTATCTCAAAGATAATTTTAAAACCTTCTACAATCAATATAGCAGGAAAAGAAGAAGACATAAACTCAATAAATGAGATTGTTGTAGGGACTATTGATACAAAGATGCTTGACAATGTTTCAACATTCCAATTTGACTTTAGTCTTCCAAAGAATATAAAGTCTTTAGATAATGTAAAACAAGTTACAATCACCATATACACAGATTCAGTTGTTGAGAAACCTATCAATATACCTATTGAAGTGAGAGGACTATCACCAGGGCTTGTTGCAAAACTGAGTCCTGACAAGGTAAAAGTAGCACTCAAATACTACCAAAGTGTGCAAAATTCTATAGATTTTAATTCTTTGAAGGCGTATGTGGATGTTTCAAATCTGACGAAAGGGAGTTATGACCTTCAGGTGTTGGTTGAAAAGCCCGAAAATATTAAAGAGTTTGAAGTCTTTCCCACTTACATAAAAGTGGAGATTTCAGAAAATAATCAAACTAAAACTCAATCTCAGTAGAAAATGCTATGTAGCCAGAAGAGGAGATGACCTGATGCTGCTTGAAGAAAAGTTTTCTAATCTTCCAACATCGCCAGGGGTTTATATAATGAAGGATGAAAATGGAAATGTTATATATGTTGGCAAGGCTGTAAACCTCAAGAATAGAGTCAGACAGTATTTTCAAAACTCTCAAGATATGCCTCCAAAGACACGGCTTATGGTAAGAAAAATAAAAGATCTTGACTATATTGTGACAGACAACGAGGTAGAAGCTTTGATTTTAGAGTGCAACCTAATAAAAGAATATAGGCCTAAGTACAATGTTCTTTTGAGAGATGACAAAAACTACCAGTATATAAAGATAACAAACGAGATGTTTCCACGGCTTGTGACAACAAGAAAAGTTGAAAAAGACGGCAGCCGTTATTTTGGTCCGTATGTCAGCGGATATTCTGTAAAGCAGACGGTTGAGCTACTCAAGAGTCTTTTTATGCTCAGGACTTGCAAGAAAAAGTTCCCTGACCAGCTTGGCAAGGGCAGACCCTGCCTTAACTTTCATATAGAAAAGTGTCTTGGTGTGTGCAAGGGAGATGTATCAGAAGAAGAATACCAAAAGCTGGTTGAGAGAGCTGTAAAGGTTTTGAGCGGCAAGGGCGATGAGATTGTTGAAGAGCTTAAGACAAAGATGTTTGAATATGCCGAAAATCTAATGTTTGAAAAGGCGCAGGAGATAAAAAATAAGCTTTCAAGTCTGGAGAGAATAATCACAAAACAGAAAGTCATTTATGCAGATGACAGAAGTGAAGATGTTATAAACTTTGCAAAAGACCACACACACATTGCAATTGTTGTTCTGATTATCAGAAATGGCAAGCTTATAAACAAGGAAGAGTTTGTTTTGAAAGCCGATGAGGACACATTTGAGAGATTTTTAGAACAGTACTACTCTGATGTTGTATCGCTGCCAAATGAAATCATAATTCCTCACAGAATAGAAAATGCTGATAATATTGAAAAGATGATAGAAAAACTTTATGGCTTCAAAGTGAAAGTAACTGTTCCAAAACAAGGTGAAAAAAAGCAGCTTCTTGACATGGCAAAAAAGAATGCAGAGATTTCTCTTGCTAACAGGCAAAGAGTAGATGATGTTTATGCTGAGGCGCTTTTAACTCTTAAAAATATCCTTGGACTTGAAAACGAAATTGAAAAGATAGAAAGTTACGACATTTCCAACATTGCAGGTGCTGACAATGTAGGGACCCTTGTTGTGTTTGAGGATGGAAGGTTCAACAAAGAATTTTACAGGAAGTTCAAAATAAAAGGATTTGAGGGCCAGGATGATATAAGAAGCGTCAAAGAGGTTTTGACAAGAAGATTCACAAACTTAGAAAAGCATGGGAGAATTCCTGATTTGATATTGATTGATGGTGGACAAAATCAGGTCAATGCTGCATTAGAGGTTTTGAACACTTTGGGATTTTCTATTCCTGTTGCTGGCATGGTAAAGGATGATAGGCACAAAACAAGGGACTTGATTTACAATGGTAAAGAAGTAGGTATTCAAGAGTATCCGCTTGTGTATAAACTTATATATGCTATTCAAGAAGAGACGCACAGGTTTGCAGTGAAGTTTCACAGAGAAGTTAGAAAGAAGCATCTGTATGAGTCAATTTTAGATGAAATAGAGGGAATAGGAGAGAAGAGGAAACTCAAGCTCTTTAGGACTTTTGGGTCAATTGACAATTTGCGAAAGGCAAGCATTGAAGAGATTGTAAAAGCAGCTGACATTCCATATGAGGTTGCTTTGAAGATAAAAGAAAAGATTGGAGTATAAAAATAAATTGACGTAGAAAGAAAGGTGTGGGTACAAATTGTTCTACACGACAGTTGGCAAAATAATAAAAGAGCTCAATTTAGAGTGTTTGACAGAAATCAGTGGCATTGAAGAGAGAAAAATAAAGGATATGAACTTGAATAGACCCGCTTTGCAGCTTATGGGGTTTTTTGAGTATTTTGATGAGCAAAGGGTTCAGATAATAGGAATCTCTGAGATGGCGTATTTGAAGACCATGACACAGACACAGCGAAGAGACGCAATTGAAAGACTTTTTCAGCGAAATATCCCGTGTGTGATAATTACCTCAAACCAGGAACCTTTTGAGGAGTTTTTGGAATTTTCAAAAAAGTATGGTGTTCCTCTTCTTCGCACTCAAGAGGTTACGACAAGGTTCATGACAAATTTGAGCACTTTTTTGACACACGAACTTGCACCAAGGATAACCCGCCATGGCACGCTTGTAAATGTGTATGGTGAAGGTGTTTTGATGCTTGGCGAAAGTGGGGTTGGGAAAAGTGAGACAGCCCTTGAACTTGTAAAAAGAGGGCACATTCTTGTTGCCGACGATGCAGTTGAAATTCGAAAGGTTTCTGAAAAGACACTTGTCGGTGAAGCACCCGAGATTATAAGGCATCTTATCGAAATTCGAGGGATTGGGATACTGGATGTCAAAAACCTGTTTGGTGTTGGCTGCGTCAAGGAGTCCGAAAGAATTGACCTTGTGATCCAGCTTGAAACATGGAAACAGGGCAAGGAATATGAACGACTTGGTCTTCATGACCAATACATAGAGATTTTGGGGATAAAAGTACCGACGCTTGTGATTCCTGTACGACCCGGCAGAAATCTTGCCATCATTGTTGAGGTTGCAGCAATGAACAACAGACAAAAGAAAATGGGCTACAACGCAGCAAAAGCCCTCACAGAAAGACTTCAAAAACAGATGAGCAGAGGAAACGGATCTGAATAAAAAAAAGCTAATAAAGAGAAAAACAGATTTTAAAAGAGGTAAAAATAGTAAATCTAAAGACCAATGAAAAGAAAAACTTCTGGGAATAACTTTTAGGGCTTTTGCATATTCAGGTAGACTGAGTCAAAAGCCCTCTTTTTTATTTTTTTGACAATTAAAGCCTATGTGTTATATAATATATATAACACATATAACCTAGAAAGAGGTGCTTTGTTTTGGTATCTAATCTCAAAATCATATTTATGTGTATTACACTTCTTCTTTCAGTGGGCTTGCCTGTTGTGCTGGCTGTGATTGTTTTAAAGAAGTACTCAGGAGTTTTGAAATCAATTTTAATAGGAGCATTAATATTTTTCGTTTCTCAGGTTGTTCTGAGAATTCCAATACTTCAGATTTTGTCAAAGCAAAGTTACTTTGTAGAATTTTCTAAGCATTACATTGTATACTCTCTCTTTTTGGGTCTGACAGCTGGGATTTTTGAGGAGGTTGGTAGATACGTTGGTTTTAGAGGGTTTTTAAAAGATAGGCTAAACTATCAAAACGGTCTTGCTTATGGGATTGGACATGGTGGGATTGAATCAATCTTGCTTGTTGGGATAGCCTATATAAATAACATTGTGTATTCTTTTTTAATTAATTCTGGCAGTTTAGATATTCTTTTAAAAGGCAAAGTTTCTCCTGAGGTAATTAAGTCTATAAAAAGTGCACTTATTGAAACACCTGCTTCGACATTTCTTCTTGCTGGTTTTGAAAGAGTTTTCACAATGGCAATTCAGATTGCTCTTTCGCTTTTGGTTCTGGTGGCTGTTAAAAGAAAGAGGCTGTGTTATCTTGCTTTTGCAATATTGCTTCACACAATCATTGATGCCCCTGCTGCATATATGGCATTAATAAAAGTTAATATATTTGCTATTGAGTTTATGGTTTTGCTATGGGCTGTGTTGAGCTTGGTCTACATCATAAAGTGGAAAGACATTCATAGAATACAAGAAAGCTAAAAGGGCTGAAAGCGAGATGTTTATAAAAATTGACTTTACCTCTGACATGCCAATTTATGAGCAAATAAAGAACCAAATAATAGAGGCAGTAGCAAGAGGAGAACTTCAAAATGGCGATAGCCTTCCTTCTATCCGAGACCTTGCAAGCGAAATTGGCATCAACATGCACACAGTGGCAAAGGCATATAATGAGTTAAAGGATATGGGACTTATTGCTATTAACAAAAAGCATGGGGCTTATATTGCTGTGAGCAAAGGTTATAATAAGGAGTTTTTAAATGAGATAATAGAAGAAGTTACTCCAATTGTTGCAAAAGCCATTTGCAAGGGTATGAATAAGAATGAATTGATAAGGTTGATTGAAACTGTTTTTGATAGTTTTGGGGGAAGGGAAGATGGATGAAAAAGGCGGGTTGGTGGATTTGGCTGGGATATAAACTACGCAAAGCCGCTTGGCAAGTTCATAGGGTTTTTAATAATTGTTATTTTGGTTGCAGTGGTAGTTGTGAGTTTGGTTTTGATTTGATTTTCTCTGATTTATGTTTACGTTAAGATGTGGTATAATAATACTGTAACGATTGATTTCGCTCTTCTGTAAAATTTGATTACTAAGGAGAATTAGTTAAAATGGACAATGAAAACAAGGAAAAACTTCCTGCAAAAGAGCATGATTCCACTTTTAAACTTCTTTTTGAAAATCCTAAGGATGTTTATCTTTTGGTGAGCAAAATTATAAACTATAGTTGGGCGAACGAAATACGTGAAAGCTCAATTGAAATAAAAAAGACAAACTACATTACAAAGGAATTTTCGCAAGTAGAAGCAGATGTTGTAGCAAAAGCAAGGCTAAAAGACAGAGATGTATATTTTTATATATTGATAGAAAATCAATCAACTGTAGCAAAGGATATGCCTGAAAGGTTATTACGATATATGATTTCTATATGGGCAGAGGAAATACGAAATGGTGTTGAAAAACTGCCAG
Source organism: Caldicellulosiruptor hydrothermalis 108 (assembly GCF_000166355.1). NCBI lineage: Bacteria > Bacillati > Bacillota > Caldicellulosiruptorales > Caldicellulosiruptoraceae > Caldicellulosiruptor > Caldicellulosiruptor hydrothermalis. The sequence goes on along the minus strand of NC_014652.1, from coordinate 2,367,444 downwards.
CTATTATTCCTATTGTAGTTTACAATGGGCTTGATAGAAGATGGGAAGTACCAACAGATATAATTGGAGCATTTGATATTTTCAAAAATGATATTTTCAAGTATAAAGTTGTAGATATCGCTCAAGTTGACATTAAAAGTTATTTGGAAAAGGAAGATGTTTTAACACCAATAATTTTCTATTTGGAACAGGTGAGGAATGACAGTAATGAATTAATTCGCAGATTACAAGAAATTGATCAAAGCTTAAAGAAGCTGAGTTTTAATAATATCGAAAGGTTTTTGCTATGGTCACAGCATGTTATAAGACCAAGATTAGGTGAGAAACAAAAGGAAGAATATGACAAGATTGTTGAGAGAGTAAAGCAAAAGGGGGTGGAGCTAATGGGTGAGTTTGTGTCAAATGTGGCAAGACTTTTGGATGAAACAAAAACAAAAGAGTTTTTGGCAGGAGTCCAACAAGGGATTCAACAAGGGATTCAACAAGGAATTCAACAAGGAATTCAACAAGGAATTCAACAGGGTATCCAGCAAGAAAGGATAGAGACTGCAAAAAGAATGATTCAGTTAGGAATTTCATACGATGTCATATCCAAGGCGACCAACCTAAGTATTGAAGAGATTGAAAAAATAGCGCAAGAGAAAATTAACTGAGGTCCAAAACAACTTAAGAAGCTTTATGCAAAGAATTTTCTTGCACAATATATCCAAGAGTGCTATACTAAAAAGTGAAAACTGAATATAGTGGTTTTAAGGGGGAGCTGAGCGGGGCAAAGCTCGGCTGAGAGTAGGCACTAAAAAATCCCCGTGCCTTGACCCTTTGAACCTGATCCGGGTAATGCCGGCGAAGGGAAGAAAAATGCAAAAAATAAAAGCCTTTAATGCTATAAAGTCCGGCATTAAAGGCTTTTTATTTATAAAGTGTTATTCAGACGCGAACAAAAAAAGAAGCTGCCGGCAACAGGCAGCTTTTTGTTTTAAGTGCACTTTTGAGACACTTTTTAGCTTACAAAAAGCTTGTAGGGTAGGTGAGAACTTTGCTTATAAGAGTAAATGACAAAGAAATGGAGTTTTGCGGGAACATCTTAGATCTTGTGCTGAGTTTAAATCTAAATCCTAAGACCTGTGCAGTTTTGGTAAATGGCGAGATTGTAAAGAAAAATGATTGGGAAAGTTTTGTTTTAAAAGATGGTGACTATGTTGAGATTGTAAGCTTTGTTGGCGGCGGCTAAAAAAATTAAAAAATCATACCAAAACAACCATGCTACAAATCCATCACAAAAATTACAAAGAAAGGTGATGCTGTATGTTTGAAATAGGCGGCAAGATGTTAAAATCAAGGCTTTTTGTTGGAACAGGTAAACTTCCTGACTATAGCCTAATTGAAAAGATGTACTATGAAGCTGGCATTGAAGTTTTTGCTGTGGCTGTTCGGCGAATAGGTCCTAACACTAAGCATATAAAAAATGTTTTAGAGTACATTCCAAAAGATGCCACAATTATGGTAAACACATCAGGTGCGCAAGACCACAAAGAAGCAGTAAAGATTGCCATGATTGGGAGAGAACTTACAAATTCTGACTGGGTAAAGGTTGAGATTGAAAAGGATACAAAGTATCTCTTTCCAGACAACTATGAGACGCTAAAAACTTGTGAAATCCTTGTGAAAGAGGGTTTTAAGGTATTTCCTTACATCTACCCAGACCTCAATATTGCAAAAGAGCTGGAACAAATTGGAGTTGAGGCTGTCATGCCGCTTGGCTCGCCAATTGGAACAAACAAAGGGATTGGTTGTGAAGTGCTTTTAAAACCTATTATCAACGAGGTCAAAATTCCTGTGATAATTGATGCAGGGATTGGAAGACCATCTCACGCAGCACAGGCAATGGAAATGGGAGCAGATGCTGTTTTAATTAACACTGCAATTGCAACGTCAGCTGATCCTCTTAAGATGGCAATAGCGTTTGCAAAGGCAGTTGAGGCAGGAAGACTTGCCTTTGAGGTTGGAATTTTGAAAGAGTATGAGTATGCTCAGGCATCATCACCTTTGGAGGATTTTATAAGCGGCTAAAAATTTTTTAAAAAAGAAGGTGCTGTCAAAATGGTCAGCTTTTTAAAAGAGGCAGAAGAACTTTTTGAGGAGTACAAAGACTATATCCCTACTCACAGGGAAATTTGCGAGATTTTAGATAAGGAGTTTTTGACAAAAGAGGATTTGGCAAAGCTTTTGAACGTCAGCAGTAAAGAGGATATAATGCTTATGGCAAAGAAAGCTCAAAAGCTTACACGCGAGAATTTTGGCAGAGTTATTCTTCTGTATGCTCCGCTCTACATTGCAAATTATTGCCAAAACAGTTGTGTTTACTGTGGATTTTCATGCAGGAAAAAGTATAAAAGAGAAAAGCTGAGCTTTGAAGAGATTGAAAATGAACTTAGAAAAATGAAAGAAGAGGGGATTGACTCTGTTATAATTCTCACAGGCGAGGACAGAATTAACTCTTCGGTTGAATACATTGAAAAAGCATGTAGAATCGCAACCGACTTTATGTCAGAGGTCTCAATTGAAGTGTATCCTCTTTATGAAGAAGAGTACAAAAGGCTATCAAGCATTGGCGTTGTTGGAATTACTATGTACCAAGAGACATATCAAAGAGAAGACTATGATAAGCTTCATCCATTTGGACCAAAAAAAGACTTTGAATTCAGGCTAAATGCACCTGAAAGAGCATTAAAAGCTGGATTTCATGAGGTGTGTGTAGGTCCACTTTTGGGACTTTCTCACCCCAAAAAAGATGTTTTGTGTGCAATACTTCATGCAGAGTACCTGCTTGACAAGTTTCCAAAAGCTGAAATTTCAATTTCATTCCCAAGATTCAGAAGCGCTGGCACAGACTTTATACCATCGTACACTGTCTCAGACAAGGAATTTATCAAATTTTTGATCATTGCAAGGCTATATCTTCCAAGGGTTGGAATTGTGGTGTCAACCAGAGAAAGGCCTTCTCTTCGTGATGCTTTGATTGATGTTTGCATAACCAAGATGTCAGCAGGTTCTAAAACAACAGTTGGTGGGTATGCAGAAGAAAAAGATGAAGATGCTGAGGCTCAGTTTGAGGTAGAAGATAGAAGAAGTGTATCTGAGGTTGTAGATGTTATAATTAAAAAAGGACTTCGACCCGAGTTTACAAACTGGGTAAAGGGTGTGAAAAGTATATGAGCTTATTTGACCTTATGCTGAAAAACTACTTTGATGAAAAGATGCTTGAAAAACTCTCAAAAGTAAAGATTCTTGTCATTGGCTGTGGCGGGCTTGGTTCTAACATTGCAGTGATGCTTGTAAGAAGTGGCGTTAAAAACCTTACAATTGTTGACTTTGACAAGGTAGATATTTCAAATCTCAACAGGCAAAACTATTTCTTCTATCAGACAGGGCAGGAAAAAGTGTCAGCGCTCAAAGACATTCTTGAGAAGATAAATCCATATGTAGCTATAAAAGCTATAAGTATGAAGATTGATGAGTCAAATATAGATGATTTGATTTTACAGCATGACATAATTGTTGAGGCGGTTGACAATGAGCAGACAAAAATGCTCATCTTCAAAAAAGCATATGATCATGGCAAGAAAGTTGTTTTAGCCTCAGGCGTTGCAGGGTTTGGCGATTGTGAAAATATCAAAATAAAGCGTGGCAAGAACTTTTCAGTTGTGGGCGATTTTGTGACATCAATAAATGAGAAAAAGCCTCTTGCACCAAAGGTAATGGCAGTTGCCGCAATGCAGGCAGATGAGGTTTTGAGGATGGTGAGTGAGCTTGAATAAAGAAGAGAAGCTGCAGCTTTTTAAAAACTACAACATCTATGGCCTTACTGCTGAAAAGTTTTCAAATGGAAGGTCGAATATAGAGGTTGTAAAAGCAATGCTTGATGGTGGAATCAGAATAATCCAGTACAGGGAAAAGTACAAAAGCCTGAATGAAAAATATGAAGAGTGTCTGCAAATCAGAAAACTTACCAAGCAGTATAGTGCGCTTTTGATAGTCAACGACCATGTGGACCTGTGCCAGATGGTTGGGGCAGACGGTGTTCACTTGGGGCAGGAAGACTATCCAGTAAAAGAGGTAAGAAAAATCTTAGGAGAAGACTTTATAATCGGTGTTACAACCCATACAAAAGAACAAGTTGAAAAAGCAGTTGAAGATGGAGCTGACTATATTGGTTTGGGTCCTGTGTTTCAGAGCTTTACAAAGGACAAGCCACATCCGCCGATTGGCCTTGAGATGGTCAGCTGGGCAGCTACGTACTGCAAGATACCTTTTGTTGTAATAGGTGGAATAAAAGAGCACAATCTAAAAGATGTGCTTGAGGCGGGTGCAAAGTGCGTCAGCCTTGTGACAGAAATTGTAGGTAGTGATGACATTTCACAAAAAATAAAAAGGCTTTGGGATATTATAAAAGAGTTTGAAAGGAGCTGATTTTATGATGAAAACCCAGATGACATATGCAAAAGAAGGAATATTTACACGCGAGATGGAACTTGCAATCCAAAATGAAGAGATAGATAAAGAAGAATTCTTGCAAAAGGTTGCAGAGGGCAAGATTGTCATACCTGCAAACAGAAACAGAAAAAGAGACAAATACTTTCCAATTGGAGATGGAACATATGTAAAAATCAATGTAAATATTGGCGTGTCTGAAGCATGTCCGAATTTTGATATAGAGGTTCAAAAGCTTGAACTTGCTAAAAAATTTAATGTTGAATCTGTGATGGATTTGTCAAGCGGGCTTGATGCTTCAAACTTCAGAAGATACATTCTTCAAAACTATGACTTTATAGTAGGAACAGTTCCAGTTTACCAGGTTGCTTCAAGGCATGACGACATTACAAAGGTTGACAGCAAAGAGTTTATAGAAGAGATTGAAAGACAGGCAGAAGAAGGAGTTGACTTTTTCACAATACATGCAGGAATTACAAGAAGGACTTTGGAGAGGTTTGAAAAAAATGAGCGTCTGCTCAAGATTGTCTCAAGAGGCGGAGCACTTCTTTATAAATGGATGATGGCAAACGGAAAAGAGAATCCTTTGTATGAGCATTTTGATGAGATTTTGAAGATATGCAAAAAACATGATGTTACAATCAGCCTTGGCGATAGCCTAAGACCAGGTGCGGTGGCTGATGCAACAGACGCGCTGCAGATAGAAGAGCTTATAAACCTTGGCGAGCTTACAAAAATGGCTTGGAAAGAGGATGTTCAGGTGATAATAGAAGGGCCAGGGCACATGAGAGCAAATGAGATTGCAGCAAACATGGTAATTCAAAAAAGGCTTTGCCACGGCGCACCGTTTTATGTTTTAGGACCTCTTACAACAGACATTGCAGCTGGGTACGACCATATATCAGGTGCGATGGGGGCACTCATTGCAGCTTTAAATGGAGCAGATTTTCTGTGCTATGTTACACCTGCTGAACATTTGAGACTTCCATCTTTAGATGATGTCAAAGAAGGGATTGTTGCGTTCAAAATTGCAGCGCACAGTGCAAATATAGCAAAAGGTTTTAAAAAGCCACTTGAAAAGGATATTGAGATGTCAGTAGCAAGAAGAGACCTTGATTGGGAAAAGATGATAAGCCTTTCGGTTGACCCTGAGAAGGCAAGAGAATACAGAAGTAGTTTCTCTTCTGATACATGTTCAATGTGTGGAAGACTGTGTGCTGTGAAAAATTCAAGAGATGAAGCTATTTTGTAAAAATAGTAGCATGTTTCTTAAAAAGGAGATGAAAGTAGAAAGATGAAAAAAGTACTTATAATTGCCGGGTTTGACCCGTCAGGTGGTGCAGGTGTTTTGCTTGACGCAAAAGTTGTGAGGGCGCTGAATGGTTATGCAACATCTGTAGTAACATCTTTGACAGTCCAGGATACTCAAAGGGTCTATGACTTAAAACCCATAGACCCTCATTTTTTTGAGTATCAGCTTCAAAAAGTGGTTGAAGATATAAAGCCAGACAGTGTCAAGATTGGACTTTTAGGAAGTTCTGAGATAGCAGTTGTTGTACTGAGAAACTTAAAAAGGTACAATCTTAAGAACATTGTGTGTGACCCGGTTTTGAGATCTACAAGCGGTTTTGAGTTTTGTAAAAGTGAGTTTATAGAATTTTTAAAATATGAGTTTTTCAAAGCTTGTGATGTAATAACACCCAACAAAAACGAGGCAGAAGTCATTTTTGATGTGGAAATTAAAAATTTTGATGAAGATGTTCTAAGCAGTATTCAAGAAAGAATGAAGAAGATGGGTATAAGATCATGTATCCTAAAAGGTGGTCATCTTGATGGCGAGCTTGCAGAGGATGTTTTGATAACTAAAAGTGGAATTTTTAGAGTATATGCAAAAAAACAAGGCTTTACAGATGACATTCACGGGACTGGCTGTGCATTTTCGACTGCATTTGCCACTTTCCTTGCAAAGGGATATAATATGTATGATGCGTTGAAAAGTACCAAAGAGTATGTTTCAAACCTAATATATAAGTCTATAAAAATCGGAAATGGGAAGCTCATTTTAAATCCATAAGTTTTTATTATCCTAAAAATATTTCTGAGCATTTTTACAGGAAGGGGCAAGGAAAAAGTGGCAATAAAGTTTGAACTAATCAAAAAGAGCAAGAAATCAAATGCAAGACGAGGAAGGCTCTATACACCCCACGGAGTGATTGAAACACCCGTTTTCATGCCAGTTGGCACTCAAGCAACAGTCAAGGCTATAATGCACAGAGACCTATACGAGATGGGTACACAGATAATCTTGGCAAACACATATCATCTTTATTTAAGACCAGGGATAGATGTTATAAAAGAAGCAGGTGGGCTTCACAAGTTCATGAACTGGCAAAAACCAATTTTAACCGACAGTGGCGGGTTTCAGGTGTTTTCACTCAGCAAGCTAAGAACTATAACAGAAGATGGGGTTGAGTTTAGATCACACATAGATGGTTCTCGGCACTTTTTCACACCTGAAAAGGTGATTGAGATTCAGAATATCCTTGGTTCAGATATAATAATGGCATTTGATGAGTGTGTACCATACCCTTGTGACCATGAGTATGCAAAGTGGGCTTTAGAGAGAACAGCAAGATGGCTCAAAAGATGCAAAGCTCATCACAAAAACACAGAAAATCAGGCACTGTTTGGGATAGTACAAGGCTCAACTTACAAGGACTTGAGAATAGAGAGTGCAAAGCGCACAGTTGAAGAAGACCTTCCCGGCTATGCGATAGGCGGGCTTTCTGTCGGCGAGCCAAAAGAGCTCATGTATGAGATGATAGAGGTACTTCACCCAATTTTGCCAGAGGACAGGCCACGATACCTCATGGGTGTTGGAACACCAGACTGCTTGTATGAATCTGTCATTCGCGGTGTTGACATGTTTGACTGCGTGTTTGCAACCCGCACTGCAAGAAACGGCACAGTTTTCACAAAAGAAGGACGAATGATTATCAAAAACGCTCAGTATGCAAAGGACTTTAGACCCATAGAAGAAGACTGTGACTGTTACACTTGCCAGAACTTCACAAGAGCGTATTTGAGACACCTGATTAAGGCTGAGGAGATCCTTGGGGCAATCCTTCTTTCCATCCACAACGTCAGGTTTTTACTAAGGTTCATGGAGAAGCTGAGAAAGGATATTGAAGAGGATAGGATATAAATAGAATTTATTTAAAGGGGAATGTTCCCCTTATTTTTTTGTGCATTATTACCATGTAGATAAATTTATTTTTTACTATAAGTCAATTGATTTTGACGTTACAAAACTATATAATTAAAGTAAAAAGCAAATATCAGTTTTAAATCTTTTGGATACAAAGGAGGATGGATTTGTTTAAGTTAAAAAGACTATCGCAAAAGCCAATATTAGAACCAATTTCAACAAATGCTTGGGAATCAAAGGCTGTTTTCAATCCAGGTGTAATTTACCATAATGGATATGTTCATTTATTTTACAGAGCATGTAACAACACTTTTGAAGCTCTTTCGTTTCCTCAACCTCAACAGGATTATAAATTTGTCTCTTCGATAGGATATGCAAAAAGTAAAGATGGGATTAATTTTGAAAGGATGCCACTGCCTTTACTTCAAGGACAAGGAGAACAAGAAGCTTGGGGGATGGAAGACCCACGTATAACTTATCTTGATGGCAAGTTTTATATGGTTTATACGGCTTTTGGCGGAAGGAGTTGGAATGATATTAGAATTTCTCTAATTACATCACCAGATCTTCTCAATTGGACAAATGAAAGAAAAGTTCTTCTTGATGAGCCTAATAAAGATGGTGCTTTGCATCCAGAAAAAGTAAAAGGAAGATATATGCTCTATCATAGACGTCCTCCTTCTATCTGGGTGGCTTTTTCAGATGACCTTGTACATTGGCAAGATCACAAGATCATCATGATACCTCGAGAGGGCAAATGGGACAGTTACAAAATAGGCATAGCAGGTCCACCCATTTTAATAGAAGATGGATGGTTATTGATTTATCATGGAGTTGATGAGAAAAAAACATATAGGTTAGGGGCAGCTCTTTTGGATAGGGAAGATCCTACTAAAGTTTTGGCGCGTCAAGAAGAACCTATTTTGGAACCTGAACTTGAATGGGAGAGAAAAGGTCTTGTACCGAATGTGGTGTTCAGTTGTGGACAGTGTATAATTGATGGGATGTTGCTTGTTTATTATGGAGCATGTGATACATGCATAGGAGTTGCTGGAATTGAAATAGAAAAGATAAAGTTTTAGTCAAGTTAAATAGCTGAAGAGAAAGGAGTATAAATATTATGATAAAACTTGAAAGACTTTCTACTAAACCTGTATTGGAACCCAAAAGAGAGGATGACTGGCAACGCTCTGCTGTTTTTAATGCTGCTGCAATATATTACAGAGGGCTAATCCATATATTGTATAGAGCAACAGACCTTCCACCACACGAAAAATATGGAGCATATATTTCCCGAATTGGGTATGCCGTATCAACTGATGGAATAAACTTTTTCAGATTTGACAAGCCTGTAATGGAAGCTGTGTGCGAACAAGAAAGAAGAGGGATTGAGGACCCAAGAATCGTAAGAATAGGCGACACTTTTTATATGACTTACACAGGTTTTGGTAACAGATTTGAAGGAGATTACAGAATAATGATTGCAAAATCAAGAAATCTTATCACATGGGAAAGAATTGGTATTGCACTTGATGAACCTAACAAAGATGCCGCGTTGTTTCCAAATAAGATAGATGGCAGATATGTGATGTTCCATCGCAGATACCCAAACATGTGGTTGGCTTTCTCTGAAGACTTAAAAAACTGGACAGATCACGTAGAGGTTGTGAAAGTAAGACCAAATACGTGGGAAAGTAGTCGCATAGGGGTTGCTGGTCCTCCTATTGAACACAGATATGGCTATATTGTTATTTATCATGCTGCTGATCATTTGAATGTCTATCGTTTGGGGATTTTACTTTTGGATAAAAAAGATCCCACAAAAGTTTTATCACGTCAAGATGAACCAATTCTTGAACCGGAGCTTGATTGGGAGATAAATGGTTACATTCCCAACGTTGTTTTTAGTTGTGGCCATGTTCAACTGGAAGATGATCTATTGGTTTATTATGGAGGAGCTGATACTGTTATTGGTGTTGCAAGATTAAACTTGAAAGAGATAAAATTTGAGTAGAAATATTTCAAAAAAGGGGTTAAACATGGATATAGAAATCAGAAAAAGAAGAAAGGAAGTAACACTGGAAGATATAGCTAAGAAATTAAATATATCAAAAAATGCAGTTTCGGTTGCTTTGTCTAACAAGCCAGGTGTATCCGAAAAGACAAGACAGCTTGTTTTACAGACTGCAAGAGAGCTAGGATACAAATTCAAAGAGAAAGAAATTGAAAAAGGTACAATAGGTTTGATTATGACAGCAAATGTACTACAGGACCCATATTTTTTCAGTGCAATTGTGTACTCTGTAGAGAATGAAATTCGAAAAAAAGGATTTGAGTTTAGTTTGTATTGCATTTCCTCTGAAAAGGAAACAAGCCTTGATGAAATCTTATCTAATGGTAGCTTCAAAGGTATAATAATTGTTTCTTCTGTTGGCAAAAATGTTATTGATAAAATTGAAGAAATGAGGATTCCCACTGTAATAATAGACAATCTTGTAGAAAGTAGCTGGATAGATACAGTGAACACAGATAACAAACGTTCAACCAAAGCCGCAATAACTTATTTGATTTCCAAAGGATATAAACATATTGGTTTTATAGGAGATATAAACCATGCGATCAGTTATAAAGAAAGGTGGCAGGGGTTTATAGAAGCACATGAACAATGCGGTCTTGAAATAGACAAAGAAGTTTGCAAGATTGAAGGTTTTAAAGACTTCAGCAAAAATCCCGAACCAGAAATTCAGGAATTTTTGAGAGGTTTAAAAAGGGTACCTGAAGCATTTTTCTGCGTTAGTGATTTGTCTACACTGGTTACAGCAAACACCTTGAAAGATATGGGATTGCAAATTCCAAAGGATATAGCTATTGTAGGATTTGATGATACTGAACTGGTAAAGCATTTCAAGCCTTCTCTTTCCATGATTCATATCGACAGGGATTATTATGGTAAAAGAGCAGTCAAACAGCTTCTTGAAAGAATAGACTTTCCTTCAAAGCCTGCAGAAGATATAAGAATATTTTGCAGATTGAATATCCGCAAATCCATAAAAAATATTTAAGTTTTACTACAAAGGAAGCTCAAGTGAGTGGGCTTCCTTTGTAAAATAAATTTAAATAAAGTCAAAATTCAAGTAAAAATAACTTGACACATTTTACAAAAGAATATATAATTTAAACATCAGCTGTTTTAAAAAAGTCTTTGTTTTTTATCAAATCATAAAAAATAGTGTAAAGGAGGTTTCAAAATGTCAACTCGAGTCAAAAGGTTAATTGCAGTTCTTGTGTTAGGAATCTTCTTTATAGGCTTAATGGGGATTAGTCTTGGTGCTTCCTCAACATCTTCTGCAGGTGAACTGAGGTTGGCAACTGATTGGCCGTATCCGTTCCATGGAAATCCCTTTGGTGCAGGGGCAGTAGGAGGAGCGTGGTGGTTTGTTTATGAACCATTTGCTTATTACATTCCACAAAGTGATGAGTACATTCCAAGATTAGCAGAAAGCTGGAAAATAGAAAAAGGAAAAGTTACAGTAACTTTGCGCAAAAACGCAAAATTTAGTGATGGCAAGCCATTTACTGCTAAGGATGTAGTCAATTCTGTCAATTTCATTCAAGCTATGTGGCAATGGCCTTATGAGATTCAAAGCGTAACTGCTCCAAATGACTACACAGTAGTTTTCACACTTTCAAAAGATGCTCCTCAGTCATTTGTTCATACAATATTGACCGATGCTGCAATTCCAGCTTTAGCTCCATACCACGTTTATAGCAAGTGGGCTAATCAGGCAAAAGAAGTTGCTGAGCTTGGCAAGAAGATATTTGCTCTGACCTCTTCTGGTAAAACTCCAGATGCTCAACAGAAAAGCAGCTATGACAAAAAAGCTGATGATTTGAGAAAACAGGTAAATGCATATTCACCATTTAAAACTCTAAAAAGAATGCCTGTGGTAGGTTCATTTGAACCAACAAAGATTACCCAATCTGAAATGGTCTTAACTGCAAACAAATATCATTGGTTGTATCCAAAGATGAAAATTAATAGAATCACATTCAGAAGATGGTCTTCTAATGAATTTGTTTGGGCGTCATTGATTTCTGGAGAAATCTATGCAGCTCATCCAAATATGCCAAAGGATGTTGTAGAACAGCTTACCATTCTTAATCCATCTTTAAAGGTTAAAACAACTACAGACTTGTCTGAAATAGCTTTGGTGTTCAACTATCAAAAACCACTGTTTAAAGATGTAAACCTCAGAAAAGTTATTGCTTATGTGTTAGATAAATCAAAAGTAAGAGATGTAGCTGTATGGCAGGCATCTACATGCTCCCCATATGCTCATGGAATTTTAAAAAGCATGGAATCAAAATGGATATCCAAAGACACTTTAAATAAATTGACCAAATATAATACAAACACCAAAATGGCAGAAGAAATATTGAAAAAAGCTGGATACAAAAAAGTTGGCAGTACATGGCAGCAGCCAAATGGTCAGCCTGTAGCATTTACATTGTCCGTGTATGGTCCGCACAGCGACTGGGTATTGGCAGCACGTGAGGTTGTGCAGCAACTGAATAATTTTGGATTTAAGGTTGAAATGAAGCTTATTCCTGATGGAATGCGAGACCAGGTTATGAAGAGTGGCGACTATGAAGCTGCAATTGAGTTTGGAGTCACATGGCAAGGTTATCCACATCCTTATAGCGGATACCTGAGATTGTATGAAGCAGATTTATACAATATTACGAAGTTCCCGTCAAAAGATAAATATTCTACACCATGGGGTAAATTCTCACCTTATGATTTGACTGAGCAGCTGAGAGATGTTGCACAAGACAAGAAAAAATCTATGGATGTTGTTCAAAAGTTAGCATACATTACAAATGAGTACTTGCCTATTATACCTTTGTTTGAAAAGGTTCTGCCAATTTACTATTCTGATAAAAAGGTCACAGGTTGGCCTGCAAAAGATGACCCAATTTGGTCTCTTGCTCCTGGTGGAATAGAAAGAGTCTACAATCTTCTGATTACAACAGGCAAGCTTGCAGCTAAAAAATAGCAATGTGGAGGGCAAATAAAAGTTGAAGTATGTGGTTGATAGAGTGCTCTATCTGATTGTTGTACTTCTTATAGCTATAAGCGGGGTTTTTGTCCTGGTGAATAAAATGCCAGGCGACCCCGCTTATGGCCTGGCTGTTTCAATAGCACAACAGCGAAATATGGAAATGGAACGGGCACTTGAAATAGCGCACAAATTAATGGGAATAGACCCACATGAACCTTTAATTGTTCGATACTGGAGATTTATTTCGAACCTGCTCAAAGGTAATTTTGGTTACTCTTCATTTTATCAGACAAGTGTAAATGAAATAATTGCCAAAGCGCTTCCATGGACATTGTTTGTGATTTCTTTAGCCACGTTAGTAAGTTTTTTGGTTGGAATTTATCTTGGATCTTTTGCTGCTCAAAAGCGTGGTACAATAATTGATTTAGTAATCTCTGGGATAGCAAGCATAATTCAAGCAATACCGCCTTTTGTATTAGCTGTTTTAATTTTGTTCATTTTTGCAGTGAGGTTACGTGTAATTCCATTAGGTGGCGCATATCCGGTTGATATGGAACCCTCATTTTCATTGAGCTTTATTTTGAAAGTTATACATCATGCGCTCGGACCTATGTTTGCTACAGCCATTCCTCAAATGGCTGCATGGACGCTTGCAATGAGAGGAAATACATCACAAATTATGGAAGAAGACTATATCAGGTTTGCTCAAGCACGAGGTTTAAAAGATTCTGTAATTGCAAACAAATACATAAAAAACAATGCTATGCTTCCGCTAATTGCAAGTTTGGCCATTGCAATTGGATACATGTTAGGAGGACATACATTGGTAGAATCGATATTTAATTATCCTGGGATAGGATTTTATTTTGGCAAAGCAATTGCGGTGAGAGATTTTGGGCTTTTGACAGGTTTGTTTTCTTTGATAGTGATAGGGGTAATTGTTGCAACCTTTATCGCTGAAATTGTGTATGCATTAATTGATCCAAGGGTGAAGTTAAAATGAGGAAAAAAAGGTTTTCAAATTTCTTTTATGATTATGTTCAGCCACTTATTTCAAACAAAAAATCGTTAGCAGGCTCTATTATATTACTATTTTTTATTTTAATGGCAACAATTGGTCCAATGATAGTTCCGCTCAACATGAATTCTGATTTTGCAAACAGGTATCAAAGACCTTCTTTACAACATCCATTTGGGACAGATTATTTTGGGGTAGATATTTTTCAGCAGATTGTACACGGTTCAAGGTCAGTAATTTCCCTTACACTTCTTGCAAGCTTGTTTGCAGTAATTATAGGGACAGTTGTTGGGGTAGCAAGAGGATATTTGGAAGGAATTAGTGGAAAATTATTAGATGCAATAATCACAGTGTTTTTGGTGATTCCCTCTTTTCCTGCACTTTTAATTTTAGCTGCAATATTTGCTGATACAAAATTGAACACAGTAGAGGTTGCCTTGATAGTTGCGATATGGTTGTGGGCACCTTTAGCAAAACAGGTTGCAGCTCAAGTGCTGACGGTAAAATCAAGAGAATTTGTTGAGGCTTCCAGGATGCTGAATATGGGGCTTGGTTACATATTGTTCAGTGACATTGCAAAATTATTAATACCTTATATATTTGTAAATTTTGTGACACAGCTGAAAAGTGCAATGGAGTTTTCCATAGGATTGATGTTTTTAGGTCTTGCTAAATTTGACCCTACCCACTGGGGAGTAATGCTAAACTATGCTTTATATCAAGCAGGGGCACTATATACGCCAAAAGGTTTCCATTATCCATTTTTTGTAATACTCAACATTGTTTTGTTGATTTATGGTGGCATATTATTGGCTCAAGGGATTGAAGAAGTGTTTAATCCTAAGCTTCGGGGGCATGAATAAAGATGAATTGTTTATTGGAAGTGTCGAGCCTTAAAGCAGTATACTTAGTAAGAGAAGGGACAATAAAAGCAACTGAAGATGTTTCTTTTGAAATTTTTGAGAATACAGTGACGGCAATAGTGGGAGAAAGTGCGTCTGGAAAAAGTACAATTATAGAAGCTATTACAAGAACTCTACCACCAAATGGGCGAATACTCTCTGGAAAAGTATTTTACCGGACTGTGGGATTTGATTTATTAGAAATGAAGGAAGATGAACTGAGGAAGATAAGATGGAAGAAAATAGCTCTTGTTCCACAGGCCGCTCAGCAGTCATTAAACCCTACCATGAAGATTATTGACCATTTTAGAGATACCATAGAGGCATATGGGATAAACTGGAGCAAGGATGAGTTAATTAACAAAGCATCAGAGAAGATAAAAATGGTAAGACTTAATCCTGAAACTGTGCTTTATGCTTATCCAATGCAATTATCTGGTGGAATGAAACAGAGAGTACTAATTGCTTTGGCACTGCTTTTAGAACCGGAAATTCTAATTTTGGATGAACCGACTTCTGCGCTGGATGTCTTGACCCAAGCACATATAGTGCAGCTTCTCAAAGAATTAAAAACACAGATGAACATAACACTTATATTTGTCACCCACGATATTGCAGTGGCAGCAGAGCTTGCAGACAATATTTTTGTAATCTACGGTGGATGTTTGGTAGAAAGCAGCCCCACAGAAAAGATTTTTAAAGAACCTAAGCATCCATATACGCAAGGGCTGATAAATTCAATAATGGCAATAAACGCAGATATGTCAAAAGTAAGAGCTATCCCGGGTGACCCACCAAGTTTGCTAAATCCTCCTTCTGGTTGCAGATTTCATCCTCGCTGTGAATATGCTATGGAGATTTGTAAGAAAGAAAGGCCACAGCTTATAAAATTGCCGGACAATGTAAAGGTTGCATGTCACTTGTATAAAGAAGGAGGATGTAAAGATGAATGAGATTGCCCTAAGAGCTGAACATGTGAGCAAGGTGTTTTCGCAAGGTCTGTTTAAAAAAAGATATAAATTAGTGCTGGATGATATAAATTTGGAAATAAAAAGGGGAGATAGGTTAGTTATTATTGGAGAAAGTGGAATGGGTAAAACCACCCTGGCAAGAATATTAACAAACCTTGAAGTGCCGACAGAGGGGAAGATATACTGGTTTAATAAGAGTTTAGATGAGTGGAGAAGGGATTATAATGTTATAAGAAGAAAGGTTCAGTACATTCATCAAGACCCATATGCTTCTTTGCATCCGTCAAAAACCATTTACAAAATAATAGCAGACCCATTAAAGAGGTGTGAAGGACTGAGTGGAGAGAGGTTAGAAAAGCGCGTATATGACCTTCTTGAGATGGTAGGGCTTACACCGCCAGATTATTTTTTTAACAAATATCCCCATCATTTATCTGGTGGAGGCAGACAAAGACTTGCAATTGCAAGAGCATTGACAGCAAATCCAGAGATAATAGTTGCAGATGAGCCTATAAGCATGATTGATATGTCCCTTAGGGCTGCCATAATAAAACTGCTCAAGGACTTAAATGAGAAGAAAAACATTACAGTAATTCTTGTTTTGCACGATATAGGTGCAGCAAGGTATTTTACTTATGAAAAAGGTGAGATAGCTGTTTTGTATGGTGGAAGGATTGTTGAAAAAGGCTCAAGCGAAGAGATAACTACAAATCCTGTGCATCCTTATACAAAAGTGCTTTTAAATTCCAGCCCGATTGCCGACCCTGAGTTAGCAAGAAAAAGAAAGGTAGAGCAGCTCAGGTCGTATGATCCTCCTGTGAGAAAGCCAGGAGCACAAGGTTGTCCTTTTGCACATGCTTGTAATTATTTTACTGATAAATGTCTAAATGAAACACCACAGCTTGAAATGATATCTCACAGTCACTGGGTTGCATGCCATGTTTTTAAAAATATTTAGGTAGGGAGAAATAGATGAGGTTAAGACGGTTCTATTTTACCTTATTCTTAATTATAATTATTTTTTCTCTGGTGTGGCTTTTGAGTTTCCGAAAAGGTGGTATAGAACTTTACTTGGTTATTTTATCAATCGTATTTGCAGTTATTGGAATAGCAATAATATTGAAAATGTCCAAACACAAATAAGAGGCTATTTTGAAAAAGTAGCCTCATTTTTTATTTTATTTTATTTCAAAAATAATTTTGTTAAAAAACTGTTTACAAAACGTTCAATCATTGTTAAACTTGGTAATGTAAAATGCTATGAAGAATAAACAATTAGGGGAGAGAGCAACAATGTCTCCAAAAGTATACTTTGTAATCCCTTGCTACAACGAAGAAGAAATGCTTCCTTACACAATCCAAAAGATGGGTGAAAAACTGCAAAGCCTCATTGAAAAAGAGCTAATTTCTAATGAAAGCAAAGTTGTCTTTGTCGATGATGGAAGCAAAGATAGAACTTGGGAACTCATCAAAGCTGCCACAAAGGATAAGAGATTTTTGGGCATCAAGCTTTCAAGAAACTGTGGGCATCAAAACGCTCTTATGGCAGGAATGAGCTATGCAGCAAAGTTTTGTGACTGTGTAATTACATTGGATGCTGATTTGCAAGATGATATAAACGTGATTGACGAGTTTATCAAAAAGTTTGAGGAAGGCTATGATGTTGTGTATGGTGTTCGAAGCAGCAGGAAAACTGATACATTTTTCAAAAGGTTTACAGCACAGAGTTTTTATAAGCTGATGCGGGCATTTGGAGTTGAAATTGTGTATAACCATGCTGATTACAGGCTTTTGAGTAAAAAAGCCTTGGAGTTTTTGATGCAGTTTGAAGAAAGAAATTTGTTTTTGAGAGGGATAATTCCACTGATTGGGCTCAAATCAACAATTGTGTATTATGAAAGACAAGAAAGGATTGCAGGTAACACAAAGTATCCACTCAAAAAGATGCTTTCTTTTGCCTTTGAAGGGATAACCTCATTTTCTGTAAAGCCAATAAAGTATATTACCTCTGCGGGATTTTTGATGTTTTTACTCAGTATTGCAATCTTGATATATGCAATAGTTCAAAAGATAAGAGGAGAGGCTATTGCAGGTTGGACCTCCTTGACTATTTCAATCTGGTTCATAGGTGGGCTTCAGCTTGTTGCACTGGGATTGATTGGTGAGTATATCGGGAAGATTTATAAAGAAGTAAAGAGAAGACCGTTATATTTTATCGAGGAGATAGCTGAAGATGCACAAGAACAGTAGTAGCTATAAAGGGAAGCTAATTTTAAAAATTCATTCAAAAATAGAAAAGCTGTTTGAGCTTATCAAATTTTCAATTGTAGGAGCTATAAATACAGCAATTGATTTTGCTGTCTTTTTTGTTTGCTATTCTATTTTACATTTAGATTCTTCTTTTAGTCAGATTTTTGGATATACAGCAGGAATGATTAACAGTTTTTTAATGAACAAAAGGTGGACGTTTGAAGACAGAACAAAAGGGAAAAAAGTATTAATAAAAGCTTTTAAATTTGGTTTTACAAATGTTATTTCTTTGATTCTTTCAATTGGAGTGATAAAACTTTCAAAGCTGTATCTGTCAAGCTCAATTTTGATTGCAAAAATACTTGCAACTTTATGTGCTCAAGGTGTAAACTATATTTTGTACAAGTTTTGGGTATTTACAAAAGCGGAGGCAGATAATGAAAGCATCTAAAAAATTGTGCCCAAAAGTATTCGAATACTTGGTTGCAATATTGCTTTTAAGTAGCATTTTTTTATCCTATCACTACAGAATTTTACTTCTGGCAGGAAAAAGTTTTAGCATATGGCTTTTGATTTTGTTGACCCTAAGTGCTTTTTGCATTATGACTTTAGGGTTATACAAACTAAAAGACTTATTGTTCACGAAAATAAATCTATTTACGATATTCTTTTTGATAGCCCTGCCAAGACTTTTGTGGGTTCTTTTGATGCCAACAAAGCCAGTTTCAGATTATTTTTGTTTTTACTCTTATGCGAAAAATGCCTCAAGAGGACTTTTTCATGCTTATGACAAGACGTTTGTCCTTTTTAGGTTCAGATTTGGTTACTCTTTGATTTTAGCGTCTGTATTTAAAATCTTTGGTAGCAGCGTTTTGGTTGCAAAACTTTTCAATGTGTTTCTTTCAGTTATTCTGGGAATAATCATTTTTTACACGGTTAATTACCTTTTTGGCAAAGATGCAGCTTTTTATAGCATCATTTTATTTGCTTTCTGGCCTTCACAGATAATGTACAATTCGGTTTTAGCATCTGAGCATCCTTTTATTGTATTTTTCATGCTTGGGCTGTATTTTATTGTAAGAAGCATAAAAGAAGAAAAAATAAATTTTGCCTTTTTCGGAGGGCTCTTTATTGCAATTTCCAACCATATAAGGCCTGTGGGTGTATTGGTGATTATAGCCTGCTTGGTATGGGCAGTAGTTTGTGGACTAAATAGAAATCTCAAGGCTATAAAGCTTGCTCTTTCTTCTTTGGGAGCGTATATTGCAGCTTTTTATACAATAGGTTATCTCATTTTCTGTCTCACAAGCGTTCCTGTTTGGCAGACATCAATGGGACTAAATCTCATGATTGGCACAGACTACACTACCTATGGTATGAATAACCGCAAACACTCCTTGTTTGTAGAGAAGTTTGGCTATGACTTTAAAAAGATGCATCAAGAGGCTATGAAAATAGGAATACAAAGACTCAAAAAGCAGCCAGACAAATTTCTTTCTATTATTCCGAGAAAGATTTCAATAATATGGGGCGATGATAGTTTTGGGTATTTTTGGAGTACTTTTAAGGTTTATAAAAATACATGGTTTGTAAAGTTTATAAAAAGCCATCCAACAATCTTCTACATACTTTCTCAGCTTTATTACTACACAATTTTACTTTATATTGTCTTTGCGTCTATTTTCAGAAAAAAGAATAGTAACGATGAAGTTATTTTGCTCACAAGCCTAATATTTCTTGGATATGTTGCTGCTCATATCTTTTTAGAAGTTCAGCCGCGGTATCACTACCCAGCAATATTTACCCTCTTTTTGCTAAGTGGCATGGGTGCAGAAACTTTAAAGAAAAAGCTAAAAAAGGATTTAAAAGTTTAAATAAAACTCTCTTGGTCCCAAATCAGGTGCTTCTATGTTTTTCTCTAACACCAAAAATTTTCGAATATCAAAACACAGGCTGCATTTGTTTAAAAATCTTTTTGATGGTGTATAATCATAATTTTCTTTTGCAAACTCAAATAGACCTTTTATTCCTTTAGTGTAGAGTAAGTTTACAAAAAAGTATTTGCTTGAGTCAAGCTCTTTTCCAAGGTCATCTATTGAGATTCTAAATCCAACACATGGATTTGGAATGAAATTGCCAAAAAGGTCCATGTGAAAATGGCTTTTGCTATAAAGTTCAAAACATGCAGGTGAGTTCTTAATTATGTCATCAGCAGATTTTGTTGGAAAATATTCTTCAAACGTTTTGATTGCTCTTCCGTTTAAGGTAAGATAATACCTTTGTGGAAGAAGCCTTATATAGTTTTCTCCAAATAAATCTTTGTATTCAGAAAGAGAATGTGTCTTGTCTATATTCAGCCTTCTAATTTCATTTACGAAGCCTTCAATCCAAGGGAAAATTCCAATACCAACTTCATCCATAAGTTGAATTAATTTTAATACCTTTTTAAATGGAATGTATTCATTATGAAAAGGGCTGATTGAGACAAGTATTGTTTCAATTCCGAGATTTTTCAATTCTTTTAATCTTCTTTTTACCTTATCTTCATTTTCAACCCACGAAGCGTTTGTCTCTATGTACTCAATGTAAATCCCATTTTCATTTGCTTTATGAATGACCTTTTTTAGTCCTTCAAAATTCAAAAAAGGCTCTCCACCGCCTATGTGAACCGAGAAAACTCCAAAGTTTTTTAAGGTCTTGAATACTTTGTCTGCCATCTCCTCTGTCATGTATTCTTTTTTCCATGATGGAGAGCTGTTGTAAAGACAGTGCTTGCAGGCAGAAGAACAGTAGTAGTTTGTGATGACACCACCTGAAAAAAGTCTTTCAATTTTAAGTTTTCCAATAGATTTTTCCAATTTTTACAACCCCCTTTTTAGTCTTTCAAAAGTGCTTGCCTATTTTTTGATAACTGTTATAATATTATTATGCATAATTCTAATTTGAAAAATCAAATGGTGGCAGGGGGATAAAAAGTTTATGAGCTTGAGTAATCTTTTATTTGAAATTGCGTATGCAGCAGGCAATCAAAGCTCTCAGCAGCAGGCACCAGCAGGAGCAACAGCACTTGCTCTGCTTGCGCAGTTCATACCTCTTATATTGATGTTTGTGGTTCTTTATCTTCTCATAATTGTTCCACAAAGAAGAAGAGAAAAACAGTTCAGAGAGATGATTAATTCTTTAATTGTTGGAGATGAGATAGTCACAAACGCTGGAATTATCGGCAAGATTGTGAATATCAAGGATGATATTTTAACAATTGAAGTTGGTGCAGACAGGGTAAAGCTCAAAATTTACAAGTGGGCAGTTAAAGAGGTTTTAAAAAAGGCTGAACCCAAAGATTAAAAAAAGAGATGGTTCTGAGGGCTTAAAGTCTTCAGAGCCATTTATTTTTAATGTTTGGATATAAACTTTTAAAAAGGAGTGAATGCAGCCATTACCAAATCGGAACTTTTGAGTCTTCTTGAAAAGTATGGGCTTTCTCCAAACAAAAAGCTTGGTCAGAATTTTTTGGTTGATGAAAATGTGGTGAGAAAAATCATTTTATTTTCTCAGACGGAAGGAAAAGAAGTTATTGAGATAGGTGCAGGCCCTGGAACACTTACGGTTTATTTGGCAAAAACCGCACAGAAGGTAGTTGCAGTTGAGATTGACAAAAAGATATTGAATGTCTTAAAAGATGTTTGCCAGAACCTTTCAAACGTCCAAATAGTAAATAGTGACTTTCTTGAACTTAATGTTAAAAATTTAACAAATAATAATAAGGTATATGTTGTTGGCAATCTGCCATATTATGTCACATCACAGATACTCTTTAAACTTTTTAAAGAAAGAAAGTATATAGAAAAATTTACAATCATGGTTCAAAAAGAGGTTGCGCAAAGGCTTTTAGCAAAACCAGGAACAAAAGAGTATGGAAATCTCACAGTTGCAATGAACTTTTACTGTGAGATAGAGGATTACTTTTATGTTAGCAAAAATGTTTTTTATCCAAAGCCAGAGGTTGACTCTGCGGTCTTGAGAGCAAGGTTCAAAATTGAAAAGCCAAATGTTGATGAAAAAAAGTTTTTTAAAATAGTCCATGCATGTTTTTCAACTCGCCGAAAGACAATTCTAAATGCTCTTTCAAATCAGCTTGATATTGCAAAAGATGATTTAAAAATGATTATCCACATGGCTGGACTTGATGAAAACTTAAGAGCAGAGGACTTGTCGTTGGATAACTATATAAGACTTTACCAGTGCTTTGAAGAGGGATTTTTTAAAAGTTAAAATAAGCTCTTAATACTTGGTAATAAATGCAACTCAGTAGAGTGATAAATTTCATTTATCCTTAAAGTGAGTATTTTGTTTTTGACAATTTCCTCTTTTATAATGTATAATATAATACAAATTGCAATTATCATAAACAAAACTTGCAAGGTGGTGGAGAAAAGGTGGTAAAGGTGAACTTGCATCCCTCAGTGTATGAATGGATTGATGAGATGGCAAAACTCACTAAACCAGACAAGATTGTCTGGATAGATGGTTCCGAGGAAGAAAAACAAAGGCTTATAAAAGAAGCTCTCGAGTCAGGAGAACTTATGGAGCTCAACCAAGAAAAGCTTCCTGGATGTTACCTTCACCGAACACATCCGAGCGATGTTGCAAGGGTTGAAGACAGAACGTTTATCTGCACACCAACAAAAGAAGAGGCAGGGCCAACAAACAACTGGATGGACCCAAACGAAGCTTACAAGATGCTTTACTCACTTTTTGATGGGTCCATGAAAGGAAGAACAATGTATGTTGTACCATATTTGATGGGACCTGTTGGCTCACCATATTCAAAAGTGGGCATTGAGCTTACAGACAGCATATATGTTGTTTTAAATCTCAGAATCATGGCAAGAATTGGTGATGTTGCATTAAAGCATTTAGGAAGCTCGCCTGATTTTGTAAAGGGACTTCACTCCAAAGCGACACTTGACCCAGAAAAGAGATATATCTGTCATTTTCCACAGGACAACACAATTATGAGTGTTAACTCAGGTTATGGTGGAAATGTTATTCTTTCAAAGAAATGTTTTGCGCTCAGAATTGCAAGCTATCTGGGAAGAAAAGAAGGCTGGCTTGCAGAACACATGCTCATTGTTGGAATTGAAGACCCAAGCGGCAAGGTAACATACATTGCAGGTGCTTTTCCAAGCGCATGTGGTAAGACAAACTTAGCTATGCTTATTCCACCAGAGCCTCTTAAAAAGCTGGGCTACAAGGTGTGGACTGTGGGGGATGACATTGCATGGATGAGGATTGGCGAAGATGGAAGATTGTGGGCTATCAACCCTGAAGCAGGGTTTTTTGGTGTTGCGCCTGGCACAAGTTATAAGACAAATCCAAATGCCATGGAAACCATAAAGAGAAATACTATATATACAAATGTTCTTTTAAAAGAAGATGGAACAGTTTGGTGGGAAGGTATGGACGGAGAACCGCCAGAGCGAGGTATTGACTGGCTTGGAAGACCATGGACAAAAGACAGCGGTGAAAAGGGTGCACACCCGAACGCAAGGTTCACAGCACCAGCTGCACAGTGTCCATCAATTTCAAAGGAGTGGGAAAATCCAAATGGCGTACCCATTTCGGCAATAATATTTGGCGGCAGACGTGCAAAGGTTGCACCGCTTGTATATGAAGCATTTGACTGGCAGCATGGTGTATATGTCGGTGCTACAATGGCATCTGAAACGACTGCTGCTGCAATGGGCAAGGTAGGTGTTGTTCGTCGCGACCCGATGGCAATGCTTCCGTTCTGCGGATATAACATGGCTGACTATTTTGCACATTGGCTTGAGATGGGCAAGAAGATTCCAAACCCGCCGAAGATTTTCCATGTAAACTGGTTTAGACAAGACGAAAATGGCAAGTTCATCTGGCCAGGGTTTGGTGAGAACTTGAGAGTGCTCAAGTGGATAATCGAAAGATGTGAAGGCAAAGTAGAAGCAAAAGAGACTCCAATTGGTTATGTACCATATGTCGATGACCTTTACTTAGATGGTCTTGACATAGACAAACAGACGGTAGAAAAGCTTCTTGAGATAGACAAAGAATTGTGGTTAAAAGAGGCTGAGGCTTCAAGAGAGTTTTTAAGCCAGTTTAGAGACAGGCTCCCGAGAGAGCTCATTGAAGAGAATGAAAAGCTAAAACAAAGACTTTCAAAATAGAAATAAATCACCAAACAGAAGGCCTCCTTCATATACTGATATAAAGATTGTGAGGGAGGTCTTTTGTTTTGATAGAGAATTTGCCATTCACAAGATTTGTTGTAATCTTAAAGGGAATTGAACAGAAAGGAAAAATCCCGTTTGGATATGTCAAGGTTCAGGCAATTGTAGACACAGTTAACTTGGAAATTGTTATCCAGGGATTGGAAGAGACAGAGGATAAAATAACTTTTTGGGGTATTGTGAGAAAATCGGATGGATATTCTCCAGTGTTTTTGACTACACTTTCAAAACCGCAAAAAGGGGATATTGTCCAGTTTCTTTCCACAAGTAGGTTTAATTTGTTCAAAAGCAGCTTGAAAATTTCAGACCTTTCCGGGTTTGCCATTGCAAAAGAGAGGAAAGGAAAACTTAATTTCATTCTGATAGGAAGCTTTGATGATAGCAGTTTATATGAAATGGAAAGAGATATTCTAAGAAGTTTTGAAAAGGGTGAAAGTAAGAAAAATCGATATAAAAAAGAGATGGATAATCACGATGAGAAAAAAGAAGTGGAAGTAGAGAAAGAAGAAAAAACTGAGAGCTTTTCTTCAAAAGATGATGACCAAAGCTTAGGTGAGAATTGCAGCCAGGATGTTGAAAAGGAAATCGTGCAAGAAAAAGAACAAGAAACAGAAGGTGAGATGCTCCAAGAGTCAGCCGAAAAAGCAGAAAAAGAAGAAGAGTCTTCTGAGATAGTTGAAAGTGTTTCCCAAGAACTTCAAAAGGCTTACCAGGATGATAAAGAAGAAGCAAGCTTTCGCTTGGATGTAGAAAAGAACTACTGCATATTAGAATT